>CAIZMV010000188.1 GCA_903934195.1 uncultured Acidimicrobiaceae bacterium
GGCTGCCTCGGCCGCAACGATTTCGCGCTGACGGATGAGGGTATTGATGCGGGCGATTTGACGACGTACTTTGCCCAACTCGTCATGCTTGTCGAGTTGGCCTGTTGCGTTGCGAAATCGCAGGTTAAGGGCTTCTTGTTTACATGCACGGAGCTCGGCCACAAGGGCTGCGAGATCCATGTCACGAAGGTCGGTAATTGAATGTGCCATTTTTTTACTGTCCTATCAGATTGGCTCGTCGCGTGAAATAACGCGGGCCTTGATCGGGAGCTTTTGTACGGCGCGCTCGAGAGCGGCACGCGCAACATCAGCGCTTGGGTAAGACAACTCGAACAAGATGCGACCAGGCTTCACAACTGCAACCCAAAACTCTGGGTTACCTTTGCCGGAACCCATGCGGGTTTCTGCTGGCTTCTTTGTCACAGGCTTGTCAGGAAAGATGTTGATCCATACTTTTCCGCCGCGCTTAATGTGACGAGTCATTGCAATACGAGCAGCTTCGATTTGACGAGCGCTGATCCAACCTGGTTCAAGAGCTTGAATACCGAACTCACCAAAAGCAAGTGCGTTTCCACCCTTTGATACACCGGTCATACGACCGCGCATCTGCTTACGGTGTTTTACTTTACGAGGCATCAACATGGTCAGCCCTCCCCACGAAGTTTTGGAGTCTCATGCGAATCTTGCATACGACGCTCGATTGCTTCTTCTTCTTCAAGCAAACGCTCGAACTCAGGATCAGCAGGCTTAACGAGTGGCTGGATTTCTGGCTCTGCAGTTTCAACGGCGCCACGTGGGCCACCTGATGAAACAACTTTGCGTGCTGCTGCTTCTGGAACAACTTGTCCGGAAGTTTCGCCAACCGCCATTGCTGCTTCACGAGAAATCTTGTCTTGCGATGTGCTCTTGTACGGAAGGATGTCGCCCTTGTAGAGCCACACCTTTACGCCAACGCGACCAGAACTGGTGCGTGCTTCGCGGAAACCGTAGTCAATGTCTGCACGAAGTGTGTGCAAAGGAACGCGTCCTTCGCGGTACCACTCTGTACGGCTCATTTCAGCACCACCAAGGCGGCCTGAACACTGAACACGAATTCCAAGAGCACCAAACTTTTGTGCGTTCTGAACTGCACGCTTCATAGCGCGACGGAAAGCGATGCGGTTAACCAATTGGTCAGCAACGCCTTGTGCGATAAGAGCAGCATCAAGTTCTGCTTGCTTGATTTCAACGATGTTGAGTTGCAGGCGATTGTTGCCAGTGATCTTTGCAAGACCAGTACGAAGCTCGTCTGCCTTTGCACCTTTACGACCGATAACAATTCCGGGACGTGCGGTGTGAACGTCGATACGAAGCTTGTCACGTGTGCGCTCTACTTCGACGCGGCTAACAGCTGCATCTTCAAGCGTCTTCATGAGGTACTCACGGATTTTCCAATCCTCTGTGAGATAGTCCTTGTATTCGCGCTCGCTGAACCAGCGGCTCTTCCAGTCTGTAGTGATGCCGAGTCTGAACCCGTATGGATTGATCTTCTGACCCATCAGTTGCCTGCTTCTTCAGTGGTGGTGGTGTCGACGACTTGGTCGTCGGCAACGATCTCTTGTTCGACAGCAGGTGCTTCCTTGCGGCTTGCAGCAACACGTGCGCGACGGTTGTTGGAAGGTGCACCCTTTGCCATTGTCTTTGCTTCGATCACTGCAAGTTGTGAATCGCTCATGCGATCAACAATGAGTGTGATGTGGCATGTGCGCTTCAAGATTGCTCCGGCACGACCCTTTGCGCGAGGACGGAAACGCTTGAGCGTTGGACCCTCGTCTGCGAAGCATGCTTTTACGAACAATTCGTCAGCGTCAAGATTGTCGTTGGTAACAGCATTTGCAACAGCAGATGCGAGAACCTTGCGAACAACACGTGCAGCTTCACGATCTGTGAACTGCAAGATTTGGTCTGCAGTGCGAACGTCTTGATTACGAACAAGGTTCAGAACGACGCGCACTTTCGATGCAGATGAACGGTGGTAACGAGCGCTTGCGCGGCTTCCACTTTTTGAACCGGCGACGCGGTTGGCTTCATTGAGCTTTGGACCGGTCATGACTACTTCCTTGTGTTCTTTTCTTGTCCAGCGTGGAAGCGGAAAGTACGAGTTGGTGAGAACTCACCAAGCTTGTGGCCAACCATTGACTCTGTGCAATACACAGGGACGTGCTTGCGACCGTCGTGCACGGCAATGGTGAGACCCACCATGTCGGGAACGATGGTTGAGCGAC
>CAIZMV010000189.1 GCA_903934195.1 uncultured Acidimicrobiaceae bacterium
CCCACCATTGTTGTGGTTGGCAAATCTTTGGCCGAAGGCAACATCGAATTGCGTGACCGCCATGCGGGTACAAACGAAGCAGTCCCACTTGCCGATGCGGTGCAACGCATTGTTGCATTGGTGCGCGAGGGATAAACAATGTTTCGCCGTGTCATTGGTGCACCACAGCACTACGACTGGGGCGACCCAACTTTTATTCCGGAAATGTTTCAGCTGCCGAGCAACTCACAACCGTGGGCGGAAATGTGGTTCGGAACTCACCCATCTGCGCCATCACGACTGGATACTGCAGACGGCCCACTGTTGTCAGACAACATCGGCGAAATGACAATGCTTGTAAAGGTGCTCGCCTGCACTTCACCATTGTCATTGCAAACGCACCCAACACGCCAACAAGCCGAACGAGGATTCGCCCGTGAGAACGCCACAGGCATTCCACTTACTGATCCGAAACGCGTGTACAAAGATTCATCGGATAAACCCGAAATACTTATCGCTCTGACTGAATTCGAAGCTCTCTGCGGCTTCGACACCATTGAGGCGTCAATTGAACGCCTTCAACAGTTCGGCTGGCGCGAAGAAGCTGATGTTCTAGACCAGAACGGCATTGACGGCTATTTGTTGTGGGCGTTTGATCAACGCACATCGCCTTCCATGAACGCGGTTCCTGGCTGGATGCAGCGCCTCAGTGATGCATACCCAACGGATCGTGCGTTACGTGTTGCCCCGTTACTGAATCACATTGTGTTGCAGCCCGGACAAGCAATCTCACTTCCCGCCGGCAACTTGCACGCGTACTTACACGGAGCAGGCTTAGAAGTCATGGCATCGTCAGACAATGTTGTGCGTGCTGGGTTCACGTCTAAGCATGTTGATGTTGCTGAACTCTTGCGAATAGTTGATACCTCCCCATTGGAACACCCAATCTCACCAACGACAACGAACGAACACTGGACTGAATACTCATCGCCGTCTTCAGCTTTCTCCGTTGCTTCAACAACTTGGGAAAATTTGCACACCATCGAGGCCAGCGGCGCACACCGATTCTTTTTTGGCCCAATGGGCAATGACGCTCACCCGGACATGACATGGTTGCCTGCCGGAGAATCACACAACTTCACAACAGTTCCAGGCACTCACAATGTTGCCTGGATGTTTACTCAGAACTAGTTCTGAACCGCTTTTCGGATTTCCACAATCTTTTCTGCTGAATGATTAGCGTCTTCGCCCTTTTCATCCATTAATTGAGACCGATCTTTCGCAGCTTCCCGTTCGGCAAGTTTTGTATCAGCCCTGGCAATTGCAGCATCAGTGCCATGTTCATTAATGAACTCTGCCCATTCAACTAACGCTTCCACCATCTCGTCTTCTGGCACAACAGCAACATTGCGACCCTTCACAAAAAGGTGACCGCGCTTGTTACCAGCAGCAATACCAAGGTCTGCTTCACGCGCTTCACCTGGCCCGTTAACAACACACCCCATCACAGCAATCTGTAAGGGCAACTTTTTGTTTTCGAAAGCAGCAAGTGCCTTGTTAGCAATATCAATAACGTCGATTTCGGCACGCCCACAACTAGGGCATGCAATGAGGTCGACATTCTTTCGCTCACGTAATCCGAGAGCTTCAAGCAGCTGACGACCAGCGCGCGCTTCCTCGACAGGGTCAGCTGTGAGGCTGTAGCGAATGGTGTCGCCAATACCTTCCAACAGCAAAGTGGAAATTCCGGCAGTGGCCTTGATGAGGCCTGCTGGGGGCGGACCTGCTTCTGTGACCCCGAGATGCAATGGAATATCCGTTGCTTCGGCCAACATGCGATACGCCTCAACCATGAGTGGAACGTTGCTTGCCTTCACAGAAATCTTGATGAGATTGAAATCAACTTCTTGGAAGTATGCGATTTCATGCATTGCAGATTCAACCATTGCAGCCGCAGTGAGTCCGCCGTACTTTTCATACAACGACGGATCAAGAGAACCACCATTGACACCAATACGAATTGGCAGATTACGATCACGTGCTTCAGATGCAACTGCCTTGATGTGTTCTGGTTTGCGAATGTTGCCCGGATTCAAACGAAGCCCATGAACACCTGCTTCCATTGCAGCCAACGCCATTTTGTATTGGTGATGAATATCCGCAATGATCGGAATTGGTGAACGCGGCACAATTTGTGCAAGCCCTTCAGCAGCTTCTTGGTCGTTGCATGTGCAACGCACAATGTCACACCCTGCTGCTGCCAATGCATAGATCTGTTGCAGCGTGCCTTCAACGTCGGCGGTCTTAGTGGTGGTCATTGACTGAACCGAGATGGGAGAACCTCCACCCACTGGTACTTTGCCCACCATGATTTGCTGAGTATTGCGACGCTCGAACATGTGTCTCAGTCTGTCAGTTCCGCGGCCGTTTACCCGAGTGGTTGCGTGATATCGAGGTACAAACCAGTCAAAAGCAGGAGTGACAAAAGCCCGACCACCAAGGTGGCGAGCGGAACCATCTTGTTGATGTCCGCTCTGTACAGCCGCCCTTTGCGCGAACGCACCCGTTCATAAATCGCTATTGCTGCATGGCCGCCGTCAAAGGGCAACAAAGGGAACATGTTAAAGACACCAACAAACACGTTGATGCTGGCGAGTAAAGCAAGCACGCCCTTCAACCCATCAGATCGGCCAACGGTGCCACTGAAGTCACTGATGCCCACAACAGTGGTGGGACGAGTTTCAAGTGTGGCTTCTGGAGACTTGGTGAGATGACGAATTGAATTCATGGGGTTGAGTGCTACCACCACCCCTTTCACAGAACCAGTGATTGTTGCACCGATATCGGTAATTGATTGCCCTACAGATTCAATTACTCCGAGATCTTTCCAACCCCAGTCGTCTGCCATGACGCCGAAATATGCGCGGCCGGCAATGGTTGGATGTTTTGCAAGAACTACATCACGCGTTTGGCGAATGCCTTCGTGCTCGAACACAACAGAAATTGATTCCCCCACAGAGAACGATTGGATTGCCGCAGAGACACTGTTGTAATCCGTAACGGCAATGCCCCCAATTGAAACAAGAGTGTCACCGATTGCGATGCCAGCAGCCGAGGCCGGACTAGTTGCTTCTGCTAACCCACGAACAGTGGAAACCCCCGTGTTTTGTTGACGCCCACCAGAGGCGTAGACACCGAGAAACAAAATGAAAGCGATCACCATGTGCATCAGTGACCCAGCAGTGATGACCAATAGGCGCCGAGGGAATGTCTGAGAACGATACGCACGTGATTCATCGGCCGGGTCAACTTCATCAACGTTGTTCATCCCGATAATGCGAACAAAAGCACCGAGCGGCAATGCGCGAACGCCGCATTCGACTTCGCCCTTTGTGCGGCTCCAGACTCGTGGGCCAAAGCCCATAAAGAACTGAGTGACCTTCATCCCTGTTAAGCGGGCCGTTGAGAAATGCCCCACCTCATGCAAGAAGACAGAAAGAAGAAGACCGATGACAAATACAAAAGTCCATGGGTTTTTGTAGGCCAAATATGCAAGCAGCGCAATCATGATGAACCCAGTGGCTTTGCCGTTGCGCGTTGCCATAGGTGACACTGCTTCGTCTACGGCACCACCGGCCGCAACTTCAGCGCGAAATCGATGGTAAAAATCGCTCATCGTGATAGCTCCTCTGTTGCTAGTCGACGACCTTGCGCATCAGCTTCAAGAACATCGTCAACCGATGTTGGCACAGTAACTTCAAACTTTTCCATCACCCGCGACACGAATGTACCGATTTGAGACCAAGTAATACGGCCAGCAAGAAAGGCTTCAACAACAATTTCATTGGCAGCCGACAACGCTGCTGGTGCTGTACCCCCTGCTCGTCCAGCCGCATATGCAAGATCGAGACAAACGAAGGTTTTTCTGTCAGGCGGTTCAAAATCAAGACGAGACAAGGCTGTCCAGTCAATTCGGCCAAATGGAGTTGCGATGCGATGCGGATAGCCAAGCGCATACCCAATTGGCAATCTCATATCGGGCATTGACAATTGCGCGATGGTTGAACCATCGGTGAATTCCACCATTGAATGCACGACTGATTGTGGGTGAACCACAACATCAATATTGTCAAACGACGTGCCGAATAATTCGTGAGCTTCAATTACTTCAAGACCTTTATTCATGAGAGTTGAAGAGTCGATGGTGATCTTCGGCCCCATCTTCCATGTGGGGTGCGCCAATGCTTCGTTTACGGTGACTGAAGCGAGCGATTCGGCTGAACGACCGCGAAATGGACCACCACTCGCGGTGAGAACAATGCGGGCTACTTCTGAGGCTGGGCGCGACGAAGAACGAAGACACTGATGGATTGCACAGTGCTCACTGTCGACTGGAACCAACTGCGCTCCGGGAGTTGCACGTAATGGCTGCACTACTGGGCCAGCAGCAATGAGACTTTCTTTATTAGCTAAACCAAGAGTCTTTCCAGCGCGCAGAGTTTCTAAGGTGACAGATAAACCAGCAAACCCAACAACACCGTTGATTACTACGTCAGCAACATCAACAACATCGGCGAGGTTTCCCGTGACAGGTATTCCCGGAAGAGCCGCTGCAACTTCAGCACGAAGTGATTCGTTGGTAACGACTACAAGTTCTGGTTTAAGAAGTTGTGCCTGCGCAATAACAGTGTCAGACGACGAACCAACCGCAAGTGCGGTAACGCGATAATGGTCTGGTTCTGCCAGTACAACTTCAATTGTTTGCGTGCCAATGGACCCAGAGGATCCGGCAATTGCAACGCGAGTTATGCCCAAGGGCTGGTGACCAACATGAGGTAATACACCGCAGGGAGAACGAAGAAGAATCCGTCGAACCTGTCAAGTACTCCACCATGCCCCGCAACGATGGTGCCAAAGTCTTTGACATCAAGATTGCGCTTAAACATTGATTCAACTAGGTCTCCCATTGGGGCCATGATTGCAATAACAATTGTCAATGCAATCCATTCGCCCATTGAGTTCCATGTGCCGTTTTGAGATCCGAACACAATGACGGCAACAAGTGTTGCAATAGCACCACCAATTGCGCCTTCAACGGTCTTGTTTGGGCTGATCCATTCGCGTAATGGTGTCTTACCAATCGACGCACCAATAAACAGACCACCAACATCGTTAGCAATGACACCAATAACAATCATGAACAATGTGTCAGTTCCGGCGTTACCGAAGCCATTGACTGAGTAACGAAGAATCAAAGCAGCAAATGAGCCGAGTAGGCCGATCCATGTCATCGCCATGTTTGTGATTGCAACGTTTGGCATTGGTCCGCTGTGAACACTGCTACTACCAATGAAGCCAATTGAAGTTGCGAGAAATCCGAATGCGAAAACAAGAGGCAATGAAGCATCGCCAATCCAATAGGCGGCGATTGGTGCAGCAACACATGTCAATATTCCTGCGAACGTTGCTGGCCTATAGCCCTTTTCTGTCACCTTGCTAAAGAACTCAACTGCTGCGAGTGCAACTACTGCAACAACAATCAGCATCACTGCCGCTGGTCGCCACATGATTGCACCCAAAAAGACTGCGAGAAGAATGAGGCCGGTAGTGACTGCTGTTGGCATATCGCGACCAGTGCTACCGCCTGTGCCACGAGGCCCAGAACGACGAACTTGCGGAGCACGACCGCGCGGAATACCGCCCGTGATGTCACGTGAAGGATCCATTCCAAAATCTGCTGTCACATCGCGAGATGCGCGACGACGCTCGTCTGTTGGATCTGTTCCGATTGAAATGTGGTCGGGACGACGAGTTGGTTCACTTGGCTCTTGGAAAGTGCCCCACACATCTGTGTCGTCTTCTGTCGATGGCAATTCACCCGTTGCAGGCTCGGTCCAATGAGGAAGATTGCCAGTTTCGGCATCACCAAAGCTAAGAACGGGCTCTGCAGTTGGGTCGTCAGCAAACTGCACGGTGCCGAAATCAGAACCGAAATCGGTTCCGTATCCGGACGAGTCGTTGCTGTCTGTGTTGTCTCGGCGGCGCCAGATGTCATCACTCATGTTGTTCCCCTTTCGGGCGTTCGTTGGCAACAATAGTTGCCATCGTTTCTATACCTCGAGCAGCTCATGTTCCTTGCGGGTAAAAGCTTTTTCGATTAATTCAATGTGGTCCTGCGTGAGCTTGTCGAGCTCTTTTTCAGCCCTCTCCAATTCATCTTTCGATATCTCGGAGTTCTTTTCAGCAGTTTCCATTTGTTTACGCGCATCACGGCGGATGTTGCGCACGGCAATTCGTCCGTCTTCTGTCATGTTCTTCACGATTTTTACGTATTCCTTACGACGCTCTTCAGTAAGCACAGGAATAGATAAACGAATAATGACACCATCGTTCGATGGGTTCAGACCAAGGTCGCTTTCGCGAATTGCCTTCTCAATAGCCCCAAGTGCACCGCGGTCATGCGGCTTCACTACAAGAGTGCGGGCTTCAGGCACCTGAAAACCAGCCAACTGCTGAAGTGGAACGGTTGACCCGTAGTACTCAACCAGCAGTTTCTCAACAAGGCTTGGACTGGCACGGCCAGTTCGGACAGAAGAGAACTGAGACTGGACATGTTCCACTGCTCGTTCCATCTTGTCGATGGCTTCGAGGGTGGCTTCTTCGATCACCCGACCAGCGTACCTATTTGTTCGCCTCGGAGAATGGACTTGACGTTTCCACGAGCCAGAAGGTCAAACACGACGATGGGCAAGTTCTTGTCCATACAGAAGGTGATGGCAGTCGAGTCCATGACTTTGAGGCCCTTGGTGATGACGTCCATATGACTAATTCGGTCATATCGAGTAGCTGTCTTGTCAAGCTTTGGGTCTGCTGTGTAGACACCATCAACCCCCGAGTGGGTGCCCTTCAAAATGACCTGTGCATCAATTTCGGCAGCCCGCAAGGCTGCAGC
>CAIZMV010000190.1 GCA_903934195.1 uncultured Acidimicrobiaceae bacterium
AACTGATTTCAGAATTCTCACGCTGTCAGTGCCGACACGTTCGGTGTCTTCCACCATGACAACGCAGTCACAACCATCAGGAATTGGCGCGCCAGTCATAATGCGAATCGCAGTACCGGGTGTCACCGCAATTGTGGGTGCCGCACCAGCAGCAAGTTCACCAATCACGCGCAATTCAACCGGAACGTTCGCAACATCAGCAGAACGCACGGCGTAACCATCAACTGCCGTGTTCGCAAACGGTGGTACCTGTTCTGTTGCCACAACATCGTGGGCAACAATGCAATCTGCAGCATCTGCACGCGCAACACGCACTGGGGTAGCAACCGCACAACGGGCCAGCACCATGGCGCGAACGTCGTGCAGTGGAGTCATGGGCGAAACGGTACCTGTGAACGAGGCCACCCACCACTTTTCAGTCCATTCCTGCGATATACCTATTACATGTCGTTCTACAAGGCCCCCTCTGCTTCTGGGCACCAGGCAACATGGTCTCGGTGGGACGGCTCGCCAGGTAGTTCTGTTGAATTGCGTTGGGAAAACGAAGGCTGGACTGCAGAAATCGGGTTGCTTGCAGACAGAGCAGTCGCCGTTGTTCGCATGTCAGCAGCATGGGTGGTGCAACAGATGTTGTTGTTCCGTGATTTGCCAGAACCTGACTTGTGGCTTGCAACAGATGGTCATGGCCAATGGGGCGAAATGAATGGCGAACACCGCACAGAACTTGACGGCTGTGTTGATATTGACTTTGCAGGCACTCCGTTCACAAACTCGATCATCACTCACCGCTTGCCATTACAAATTGGTCACACAGCTGATCTGCAAGTCATCACTATCAACGTTGAAACTCTTGGCATTGTGAAAACTCCTCAGCGCTACACCCGACATGATGAACATGCATGGGAATACACATCGCTTATCACTGGGGAACAACACGCCGCAACGGTTGATGAATTTGGTTTAGTTCTCGACGAGCACAATACGTTTCGTCGCGACCGCGACATTTAGTCGCCGAGGCGTTGCGTCAGCCAGGCACGAAACCCTGGCTCAATATCAGGTCGCGTCAACGCGATATCTACAACAGCAGTCAGCCAACCCATTGGTGTTCCCGTATCCCACCTCTGCGAACGGTTCAACATTCCGGTTAACGGTGAACGTAACGACTGTGCACGTAACGCATCTGTCAGTTGCAGTTCCCCATTTGCATGTGGCTTCAGGGCATCAATTTCTGCAAACACATCGGGCGTCAATACATACCGACCAATAATGATCAGGTTGCTCGGTGCATCTGCTTGCGCAGGTTTTTCCACCACATCAACAATGCCGTATGGCCCTTCATCAGGTGATGAAGCCGACGGAGTAATCACACCGTATGCAGAAACCTGTTCCATCGGCACGCGCATTAGGCCAACAGCACCAACACCTTTTTTCTCACACGAATCAACCAATGCATTCAACAATGTTGCATCACCCATGATTTCGTCTGGCAACAACACAGAGAACGGCTCATCACCCACTGCACTGCGCGCACACCCAACTGCATGGCCAAGTCCGCGCGGCGCATCTTGGTACACAACGCTCACGCGCACATCTGTACCAATACGCGCCAACCTGTTCGCAAGGTCGTCGCGCCCACTGGCACGCACCTTGTCAATCACAGCAGCCGACGGCGCAACGTACGCCTCAACCGGAGACTTAGAAACATGAGACACCAACACAATGTGTTCGGCCCCAGCAGCTATGGCTTCGTCCATCACCAGCTGCAGCACGGGCACATCCACGATTGGCAACAATTCCTTCGGCACAGCCTTCGTGACCGGATAAAAACGGGTCCCGAGGCCCGCGGCAGGAATAACAGCGGTACGCGATCTCATGGAATCCCACGCTAGCCAGATACCATTTGGCACTCGATGGACCTGAGTGCCAACCCCGGAGACCCCAATGCCCACATACGTATATAAATTCGTTGAAACAGGCGAAACAGTCGAGATTTTCCAAGATTTCTCAGAAGACTCGCTCACCGAGGCCAAGCACCCTGTCGACGGCACCAT
>CAIZMV010000191.1 GCA_903934195.1 uncultured Acidimicrobiaceae bacterium
AGACCAAGTGCATCACTGGCTTTGCAGTGCTGCAACGTGATGTATGAAAAGACAGCATCAATAGAAGAATCTTCAACTGCAATAGAACTTCCGTCAGCAATATGCACAGTGCGAAGTCCGCCAACACGACCAAACCGAGAAACTGTTTCACGACAGCGTTCTAAGAAAGCAGCATCAACATCGGTTGCAACGGTGACAGCAAACTTGCGAGAAAACGCGGATGTCATTCGTCCGATGCCAGAACCAATTTCCAACATGGTTGCCCCTGATGCAAATGAATTCCATCCGAGACGATCGAGATACACATCAACTTCAGCGTCACCGGTTTGAACAAATTCTTCAAGCGTGAGTGTCGCACCAGTTTGATTGTTGAAAACCCAACCTGTATCGCGAACTACTTCGTCAGCATTGCGGCGCATCTCTGCACGCGTACCGGCTGCACGCCAAGGAATGAGTTGTCGACGTGCGGTCACCATCTAAAGAGTCTTGCAGGCGTTCTACTTGCGCTCGGGTAATGGTGCCGAATAGGCCGTACCCGAGTCAAGACCAAAAGCTGTATGCAGTGATCGAACAGCAGATTCCATATCTTTTGCAGCAATAACTACAGAGACACGAATAGTGCTAGTGGAGATCATGTGAATGTTGATGTCGTTATCAGCAAGAACACGGAACATCTTTGCAGCAACACCGGGGCTGGTTTTCATACCAGCGCCCACCAAGGAGACTTTTGCAATTTCCGAATTATGCGTAACGCCACTTGCTCCGATTTCTGAAGAAACTCGCGACACGATGTCTTCTGCGACTTTCATATCGGCCTTTGGCACAGTGAAAGAAATGTCGGTGAGACCATCTTTTGACGTGTTCTGAACAATCATGTCGACATTGATGTTTGAGTTAGCAAGGCTTTCAAACAGCGCCGCAGAAATACCCGGCTTATCTGGCACACCAACAATGGTGACTTTGGATTCACTGGCATCGTGTACGACACCAGAGATGATGGGCTCTTCCATTGAGCTGTCTCCTTGTGATTTTTCGTCGCTCACCCATGTGCCGTGTTCCCAGGTGAAACTGGAACGCACATGAATCGGAACGTTGTGATTGCGGGCAAATTCAACTGAGCGCAGCGCAAGAACTTTGCTGCCGCTACCAGCCATCTCAAGCATCTCTTCAAATTGCAAACGGCCAAGCTTGCGCGCCTGAGGCACGATGCGAGGGTCAGCAGTGAAGATGCCAGTGACATCGGTGTAGATCTCGCACACATCTGCATTCAATGCAGCTGCCAAAGCAACAGCAGTTGTGTCACTTCCGCCTCGGCCCAATGTGGTGATTTCTTTATCGGTTGAGACACCTTGGAAACCGGCAACGACAACAACCTTGCCTTCGGCAAGTGCTTCACGAACTCTGTCGCCCTTGATCTCTGAGATTTTGGCTTTTGTATGAACGGTGTCAGTGATGATGCCGGCCTGGGAACCCGTGAAACTGACGGCTTCAACTCCGATGCCAGCAAGAGCAATGCACAGAAGCGACATGGAGATTCGCTCGCCAGTGGTGAGAAGCATGTCCATTTCGCGGCCAGGGTGCACGTCTGAGACCTGATTGGCCAGAGATAAGAGGTTGTCGGTGGTTTTGCCCATGGCAGAGACGACCACGACGACATCATTGCCGTGGCGCTTCGTAAAGGCCACATGGTCCGCCACGGACTTAATTCGGTCCGGATCGGCTACCGAAGTGCCTCCATATTTTTGAACTACTAGTCCCACCATTTTTAAGGCTACCCGTACGCCAGTAACCTAAGAACTTCATGGGTACAGATAAAAGAGCTCGCCAAAA
>CAIZMV010000192.1 GCA_903934195.1 uncultured Acidimicrobiaceae bacterium
CAGTTGCTGTGGCATCTGATCTGGCATCGTGCACTCTGTCTCGTTCGATGCCGTAGTGCTCGCATAATGCAAGGAGATTATGTCGACGTGAATTGTCGTTTCCTGATACTCGTCGTGACAGTTCCAATGTGTCGATATGAACTTCAATTTGATCTTTGATGCCTACTCGTTCTGATTCGGCATGGAGAAATCCGAGATCGAATTGAGCGTTGTGGGCAGTGAAGACATTGCCGGCGCTTATGCCCCAGAGTTTTTCAAGTGCTGTTTGTAGTGGCATACCGTTTGCGACTTGTTCTGCTGAAATGCCGTGAATATGTTCTGCACCGTGCTGGTATTCACCGGGGCACTCTGGCTTGACAATGGTGTCGAATGAATCGGTTATGTCTCCGTCGCCATTGACAATGACTGCTGCCAATTGCACTATTCGATCTGTCTCTGGGTTGAGGCCAGTTGTTTCGAAGTCAACGACTGCGAATGACATGTTGCGCATCGATTGTTGAGCAGTAGAAAGTTCGTGCGATGTCATTGGTTGCACTGTAGAGCGGGGGTGGGGCAGAGTGATGTAATCATCATGTGGCATCAACCTGCTGGTGGTGTCATTACGTCAATAATGGTTTGCTTGTCGTAGTAGTCACGCCAAAGAGAAATCTTCCCATTGCGAATTTCGAACACGCCTGCAACGGGCAGGGTTGCCCACCTTCCGTGAATCTCAACTCTGTCGTCACGCTCATTCAGCACAGTGCCCGATTCGAGTGTGCCGCTAGAAGTTTGACGGAGAATTTCCCAGTCGATTCCCGTACACATACTGAAGAAACCATTCAGAGTGTCTTGAATGGCCTGCGGACCAAACGATTTGCCCATTGGCACATTGTCGTATTCGAAATCCTCAGTAACCATGGCGGCGGCAGCATCAAGATCTCGAGACACGAGAAGCGCAATGAATTCCCGAATAAGCGAATCAGGTGTGTGTGAAGAAGCCATGACACGATTGTGTCATGTGGCGCTACAAAAGTTCTGCTGCAAGGCTGGCGACTTCGCTGCGCTCACAGGCAGCAAGGGTGACGTGGCCGAAACACTGTTGATCAGCAAATGCGTGAATCAGCACTGCAAGGGCGTTGTTCGACTCTCCCATATACGGCGCATCAATCTGGCTTGTGTCGCCAGTAAAGACCACCTTCGTACCCTCGCCAATGCGGGTAAGTATCGTCTTCAATGTTGTGGGTTCGAGGTTCTGAGCCTCATCCACCACTACAAACTGACGATGTAGTGAGCGTCCACGCAAGAAAGTGACAGATTCAAGAGTCAGTTGTGTTCGAGCAGTGAGGTCTTCAATGAGACGCTTTGCATCGTTGCTTGAGCGCTGATCAGTTAGCGCAACAATTGCGTCGTGAATGGCAGACATCCACGGGTCAAGTTTTTCGTCTAGCCCACCTGGAAGGAAGCCAACATCTGCGCGGCCAACCGGAACCAGCGGGCGATAGATAGCCAGTTTTTCGTATGTGCGTGATTCAACTACTTGTTCTAGGCCGGCAGCAATAGCCATCACAGTCTTGCCAGTGCCAGCGCGACCATCAAGCGCAACAACGCTGACGTCAGAATCCATCAAAAGTTCAAGTGCAAATCGTTGTTCTTTTGATCTGGCACGAAGTCCCCACGCCTCAGGTGAAGTGGTAGCAAGAAGTTCCACAGTTTCACCTGTGCTACGAACAAGTGCTGATTGAGAACCGGAACGAACGACAGCGAATTCATTTGTCGTGAGGTGAGTTTCGGCATCAAACGCCTCTGACGGTATTTCGCCGTGTTCATACAAGGCATCGACCACCGATGACGACACTTCCAAAGTGAACCAACCCATTGGGCGAGTGTGAGCAGAGCGGCCGACTGGTTGATGTTCCGCAGCGACCAGACCCATATGAGCTGCCTTGATGCGCAAACCAGCATCATTAGAAATGATTTGTGTTGGGGCCATCAGTGATTGCCCAAGAGCTGCACCAATAATGCGATTGTCAGGTATTTCTGGGTTCAATCCGTTCTCTATAAGAAGGTGTCTTTGAATGCCATTGACTTCAATGTGAACTGTTGCTCCGCCTGGTTCCTGATTCAGTGGAACGGGAAGATGAATTGAACCGCCAGCTCTGCGGCGCAAGTCTTCAATTGTGCGCAATGCAGTTCGTGCAGCACGTCCCACATCG
>CAIZMV010000193.1 GCA_903934195.1 uncultured Acidimicrobiaceae bacterium
GGTTCGCCAGCCTCAAGAACTGAAACGACTGAGTTTGTGGTTCCGAGGTCGATTCCGACTGCTTTTGCCATGGGGGTATGTCTCCTGTACTTGGTTCCGACGAGACGCCGGATACGGGTGGGGTGACTTCACAATAAGGGGTCCGACAAGAGATACCAACCTTTGATATAGAAAAGTTGATACGAGGTGACTCAACATTTGTCACAGGGTAAGAAGCATGCCCAATTTGCTTCAAGTTTCCTTACCACCGTGGGCACAGACCTACGATGAACATGTGCTCGGCAATCTCGTCCTCCTCCGCCACGGTCAAAGTACGTGGAATGAACTCAACCTCTTTACGGGCTGGCACGACGTGCCCCTTTCAGCCCAAGGTGAACAGGAAGCGGCCGCGGCAGGCCCCACCATGGCTGCCGCCGGCCTAGTTTTCGACGTTGCCCATACCTCTTTATTAACGCGCGCCGTAATGACCTGCCATTTGGCACTGTCTGGCATGGGCCAGGTGTGGTTGCCAGTGGAACGCCATTGGAAATGGAACGAGCGTCACTACGGGGCGTTGCAGGGTCTCGACAAAGCAGCAACCACCGCGCAGCATGGCGAAGAACAGACAAAAGTATGGCGCCGTAGTTACGACGTACCGCCACCACCTGTTGATGCTTCCAGTCCCGAGCATCCTGCAAATGATCCTCGGTATCGCCTTGTGAACCCAGCAGATCTGCCGGCTACAGAATGCCTGAAAGATGTAGTTGAAAGAGTTGTGCCCCATTTTCACGCCACTGTTGTGCCGCAATTGCGCGCAGGAATGAACGTATTAGTTGCGGCTCACGGCAACTCATTGCGTGCTTTAGTTATGGCGCTAGAGAACATTTCGCCCGAGAACATTGCCGAATTGAACATCCCTACTGGGGTGCCACGGCTCTACAAATTGTCAGACACGCTGGCCGTGAATGAGGTCACTTACCTCGGCGATGCCGAGAAAATCAAAGCAGCAACGGATGCTGTGGCGAATCAGGCAAAACCTAAATAGCTCCACTGGTAAATAGGTACTTTCAATAGAAGTACACTTGTGTACATGGCAAGTACTAAATCCAACGTCGACCACCTCCGTAACATCTCACTTTTTTCTGAGTGTTCCGCAAAAGAACTCGGACTCGTAGTTAAGAACTCCACCGAGCGTGTACTCAAAGCAGGAACCATCATCATGGATCAGGGTCAAACTGGCCGTGAGGCTTATGTCATTCTCGAAGGTTCTGCCACCATCAAGCGCAACGGCAAGAAGATTGGTTCTGCAAAGGCCGGAGCCGTTGTTGGTGAATTGTCACTTCTTGACAATGGTCCTCGCACAGCTGCAGTGATTGCCGATACCGATGTGACATTGCTTGTCATCTCAGAGCGCGCCCTCAAAAGCGCTATCGACAACATCCCAGCCATCTCACGCAAGTTGCTCAAGGCCCTTGCTACGCGCGTTCGTGAACTCGACCGCGCACATTACGGCTGATACTCATCCTGATCGGGTAATTTTCCCGACGAATCAGGCTCTGCGGACCTTCGCCCACTAGCGTTGTGAGTCGTATGAGCACCAACGCTGCCTCCCCCACCGAGAAGACGCCTAAGCGTTTTCACCCGTACCAAATCTCCATCGCCATCGGCGTTGGCATGGGTACTTTCACCATGTTCTCGGGCATCATCCCGCAGTTCACACACTGGCACGGAACCTCTGAAATGTCTCGTGAGGTATTCGAAGGAATCCCGGGACCACTACAAGCTGCGTTCTACACAATTCTTCCCGCCATGATCATTTGGGGCTCATTCAAATTTGCAGATCGCATGCGTAACTGGGAACGTGGCGCGCCAGACCGTCGTCGCACTACTCCGAAAAATGCAAAGCGCCGTCTTGCTGATTACCGCGCAGGTGTCTACATGCGTACCTTGTTGCGCGACAGTGCAGCTGGCCTGATGCACTCCATGATGTATTTCGGTTTCCTAATTCTTTTGGGTGTCACCACCGTTCTTGAGGTTGATCACCAATTGCCAGAATCACTGAAGTTCCTTCATGGTGGCGTGTACCAGGGCTATGTCATGGTCGGCGACTTCGCTGGTCTGATGTTCACTATTGGTGTCGTATGGGCAATTGTTCGTCGTTACGTACAACAGCCATACCGCATTCGCATTAAGACAAAGGCCGAACACGGCATCATTCTTGCGTGCATGTTGCTGATTGGTCTGTCTGGCTTTGGCGCAGAAATGTTCCGAATCGCCGTCAGCACTGCTGAAGGCAAGGACATGTCATTTGAGAGTTGGTCGTTCATTGGCTACCCATTGTCACAACTTGTTGACGGTGGATCATTGCAGTCATTGCAAAACTGGCACCAGGCAATGTGGGTATTGCACGTCGTTGCATTCATCGGTTTCCTTGCGTTGCTACCGCTAACCATGTTGCGTCACATTTTCACATCGCCGTTGAACATGTACCTCAAAGATCGTGATCGTCCAAAGGGCGCAATGCGTGCCATGCCAAACCTCACAGAGACTTCTCTTGAGACATTTGGTGCTTCAGTTGTTGAAGACTTCACATGGAAGCAACTTCTTGATACCGACTCGTGCACCATGTGCGGTCGTTGCACCAGCGTGTGCCCTGCACATGCAACAGGTAAGCCACTTGACCCGCGTGAAATCGTTTTGAAGACCGGCGAAATCATGGCAGCTACTGCAGCTCATGGCTCAGTTACTCCGCCA
>CAIZMV010000194.1 GCA_903934195.1 uncultured Acidimicrobiaceae bacterium
AGGATCTTCTGGCGATGTGATGTCACCGATGTAGTAATCGATGAACGCTGCCATGTCGACGTTGCGCAGGAATGGACCTGCTCCATTTTCAACATAGGACTCTGTGCCCATTCGGCAATCGGTAACGGGGTAGATAAGCGCCTGAAATACAAGAGGTACTGGTTGCAATTGCGCTACGACGGCTGCAAGGTTTCCGCCAGCACTGTCTCCACCTACTGAAATGCGCGTTGGGTCAATACCGATCTCATCTGCATTTTGGTGCGCCCACAATGTGGCGCGAATGCAATCTTCTAAGCCAGCAGGAAATGGATCTTCAGGCGCAAGTCTGTATCCGACTGACAGCACTGCGTGACCGGATTGGTTGGCAAGTGAGCGACACACAGCGTCATGGGAATTAAGTGACCCGACAACCCAGCCACCACCGTGGAAAAAGACAAGCAATCCCATGTCGTTTCCTGCGCGTGGCTTGTACAAACGGCAAAGAACGCCTAACGCATTGACATCGCGAATTTCATGCACATGTTCGTCTGAGACATAGTCAGGTCGTGCAAGGCGAGCTTCTTCCGGTGTTTGATCTGCAAAACCTTTTTGCCCGCGCGATGCCATCAAGGCAACAAGGCGTTCTGCTTGAGGATGCAGTGTCATGGCTTACTCTGCAGGCTTTGGAGCAGCGTCAGCAGCAGGTTCAGCCTTTTTCTTAACGGCTGGTGTTCCGACTTTGACAGAAGTTTCTGCCCAGTCCGGCCAACGACGACGGCTCACGATTGACAATGTGCGAAGAAGTTTCATTGCTACTTCGTCTTCTTGTGCAGGGCGAGCGATGATGACATTGTCAGCGATCATGCGGTTGATGACTTCTTCACCGAGTGCCGTACGAACGATGGTGAGTGTCCAGTCATTGTCTTTGCCAATGCCTCCAGTAGCGATGTCTGAATGCTCTGCAGCAAAGTCTGGACAGCTCTTGCAGCCGGTACGAGTCCAGCCGTGGCATTCCTTCAAATCGATTTCGTGGAATGAACCATCTTTCATCCAGATTTGAAATGCGCCCTTGATGTTCATCTTGACCATGTCTTCTTTTTTCAGGCCGTACTTTGCCTCAAAGAGCTCAGGAAAGATTGCATCATCGAAAGTCTTAGAGCACAGAAGTCCAATGTTGAAGAGGAATGGCTTCGAAACTTTTCCTGCTTTGCGGTCCCACATGACTGGGGGAGACGATGTCTGACATCCCATACCCACAAGTGCAAGACGTGACAAACCTTTTTCTTTTGCTTCTGGCAATGCAAGTGGGTTTGCGCAGTATGTGTAACGGCTACCGGCGGTTGCAAGCACTTCTTCGCGGTTTGTAACAACTGCTGGTTTTGCTTTCCATTTGTCGTCTTCTTCAACGCCACTAACGAGCGCACCATCGATGTAGTCATTCTTAAGAAGCCAAATCAACATTGCCGAGACGAATCCGCCGTCTTGACCTTTTGTGTGCTCTTCGGTATCTACTGCGCGAGTAAGAAGTAGTTGGCGCCAGATACCTGACATCTCGTCTGGTTCACGCGTGCGGCCAAACAAGTGCATGTCTGCAGATTCTTCCCATTTACGGAAGCGTGGGCATGCACGGGTACATGTGGTGCAACCTTTTTCACCATGGATGCAGTTATCGAGACCGAGTTCTTCTTCAATATGAAACGGCTTGTACTTGCCCTCTTCATGTTCGTACCCAATGACATCGTGTGGGCACGTAACTACGCATCCGGCGCATCCGGTGCATAGTCCAGTCTCAATGACCTCTTCGTAGAGCTCTTTCCATTGTGCGGTCCAGCGAGTTGCTTTTGCGGGGGTGTCTGCCGTCATTGTCATGCATGCAGACTAGGGGCTAGATGGCGTCTGCTCCATGTTCGCCCGTACGGATGCGGATGATCTGTTCCACGTTGGTAACCCAGATCTTTCCGTCCCCGATCTTGCCTGTTGAGGCTGACTCGCGAATCACGTCAAGAGTGCGCTCGAGGGAGTTGTCCTCAACGACCAGCTCAATTCGCACCTTCGGTACAAAATCGATTTGGTATTCAGAACCACGGTAGGTCTCGGTATGTCCGCCCTGGCGGCCAAAGCCCTTGACCTCGGTCACGGTGATGCCTTGGACGCCTGCTGCTTTGAGAGCCTCTTTTACGTCATCAAGTTTGAACGGCTTCACGATTGCTGTAATCAACTTCATGGTCTTAGTCTGCCTTCTGTATGTAGGTGAAAGTGTTCATTACTGGTACGCCGCTTCTGCGTGTTGGCTTTGGTCAAGACCAACAAGTTCATCTTCTGTGCTGACGCGTAGCCCGATTGTGGCATCAAGGATCTTTGCCGCCGCCCACGTGACAATGAATGAGAAGGCGAAAGTAGCACCAATGGCAATGAGTTGGTTGACCAGCAGTTTGGACCCGCCATCAAAGAGAACGCCGTCAAAGCCGAGTGAGTTGACCTTTGTATCTGAAAAGAATCCAAGTAGAAGTGCTCCGAGAATTCCGCCTACAAGGTGCACTGCAATTACATCGAGACTGTCGTCGAAGTTAAACCGAGTTTTCAATGTAAGCGCGAGATAGCAGACAGCACCGGCCACAAGTCCAATGATGATGGGGGCAGCGCCACCAACGAAACCAGCACATGGTGTGATGGCTACAAGGCCTGCAACTGCGCCGGAAGCCGCACCCAAAGTCGTTGCGTGTCCTGCGCGTAGTTTTTCAACTACCAACCATGCCAACATTCCGCTAGCAGCGGCAAGATGTGTGTTCACAAGTGCTTGAGCAGCGAGCCCATTTGCCAGAAGTGCAGAGCCGGCGTTGAAACCGAACCAACCGAACCACAAGATTCCTGTGCCAAGCATGACGAAAGGAAGATTGTGTGGTGGCATTGCCTCACGTGGCCAGCCTTTACGGTTACCCAACACAAGGATGACTGCAAGAGCAGCTGCCCCAGCATTGATGTGCACTACTGCACCCCCCGCGAAGTCGAGTGCGCCACGTTGGAACAGCCAACCGTTCGGACTGAACACCCAGTGCGCAACAGTGGGGTAGACGATGATTGCCCAAATACCAATCAGGATTGCATAGGCAGAGAATTTCAAACGGTCTGCAGTTGCACCCGTAATTAGCGCAGGAGTGATTACTGCAAACATCATTTGATACGCAAAGAACGCGAGAACTGGAATGGCTAATGCAAAGTCACCGGTGTAACCAGGAAGGGATTCGATAGTTGCGAGATCTTTCATCAAGGCAAAGTCAAAGTTGCCGATGTACTTGCCGGTACCGCCAAAAGCCAAACTGAATCCGACTGTTGCCCAAATCACACTGATGAGTCCCATTGCAAAGAAGTTCTGCATCAACATGCCGAGAACGTTCTTTGAGCGAACCATTCCGCCATAGAAGAACGCAAGTCCTGGGGTCATGAAAGCTACGAGGGCTGCTGAAGTCAGCACCCAAGCCGTAGCTCCTGAATCAATAGTTGCACCAAGCATCATTTCTGTGTCTCCCTAGTTGTATTAGAGAGCAACGCTAGGAATCGGTTGTTTCAGGAATGTTTCGCTTTGGTGAAAGGCAGGACAACGCAAACGGCCCGCGTCAACCACTCCATTGTGGTGACGCGGGCCGAAGCGTCTGTAAAGGGAGAGATCAGGTGAACTCTGGGTATGCCTTGACTCCCATTTCAGGAACATCGAGACCCATGATCTCATCTTCCTCTGAGGAACGGATTCCGCCCTTTGTGATCTTGTTCTGAATTTTGAAGAATCCATATGCGATCGGGAAGATCACACACAAGATGACTGCAACACCAAGCGCTTGCGCACCAAGTTGGCCCCAGTCTCCCTTGATGATTCCTTCGATGCCTTTTGTTGGTGAACCATTCCAACCGGCGCCGTAGCTACCGTTTGAAAAGATTCCCACAGCGAGTACACCGAAGATTCCGTTGACACCGTGAACTGCTATTGCACCCACTGGGTCATCGATCTTCAACTTGCGCTCAACGAAGAACACTGCCTCGATTGCAAGTACCGCTGCAATTGTTCCAATTACTGCTGCTGCCCATGGCGCGACGAATGCACATGGTGCAGTGATTGCTACAAGACCAGCGAGCATTCCGTTTACCATCATGCCTGGGTCCGGTTTTCCGGTGCGCTTTGTGATGTAAACCATTGCTGCGATTGCACCGAAAGCTCCTGCGATTGCAGTGTTTGTGGCTGCAGTTGCGAACTGAACATCAGTTGCTGCGAACGTACTGGCGGCGTTGAAGCCAAACCATCCAAACAACAAGATGAACGTTCCGAGCATTGCCATCGGAATGTGGTGACCAGGAATTGCACGAGGAGTTCCATCAGCACCGAACTTGCCGATACGTGGCCCAAGAACAATTGCGCCAGCTAGAGCAGCAACGCCACCCACGGCATGCACAACACCTGAACCAGCGAAGTCAACGTAACCAGCACCAAGACTCATGGTGTCCCATGTCTTTGAGAGCCAGCCGCCGCCCCATGTCCACGCAGCGAACAACGGGTAATAAATTGCGCCGCAAAAAACACCCCAGATTGTGAAGCTGCTCCACTTCCAACGCTCTGCCATAGAGCCTGTTGGAATTGTTGCAACGGTGTCCATGAAGGCAACCATGTAGAGGAAGAATCCGAGAACTGCCGGAGTGATTGCGTCGCCGGATAACGCCCAGCCACCTTGGAACAAGAAGATCCAGTTGCCGCTACCTAGCAATGCACCGCCAACAGGCTGGTCCATTCCAATAAGTGCGGTGCTGAATCCGCCGAATGCCAGTGGGAATCCGATGAAGAAAAACCCAATGAATCCGAGGCCAAAGATGGCAAAGTTTGTGCTCATGACGTGAGCTGCGTGTTTCGCGCGAGTGAAACCAGTTTCCACGAGAGCAAAACCTGCTTGCATGAAAACAACTAGCGCTGCTCCAATAACGACCCACAGAAGGTTGATCTGTGTTCCTAGAATTTGTACATCAGATTGCATCGGTTCCTTCTTCCCCTGTGCGTAAACGGATAAGTCGTGTTACTTCGGTGATCCAGATTTTTCCGTCACCAATTTTTCCTGTGGCTGCTGCCGTGCGAATGGTGTCGACCACGCTGTCGACTTGGGAGTCGTCAACGACGAGCTCTATTTGTACTTTTGGCACGAAATCAATTGCATAT
>CAIZMV010000195.1 GCA_903934195.1 uncultured Acidimicrobiaceae bacterium
CTGGCAAATGACGGCTTTGATCGGTTCAACGTGCAGCGCGTATTGGATGGGGCCGGCGTCAGTCGGGCCACACTGTACCGACACTTTCCTGACGTAGATGGGCTCATTGAAGCCGCCATGGTTGAAATTTTTCGACAGCAAATTGACTTGAATTTGAGGGCTGCACGAGAGTTAGTGGAGCTTTCAACAGACAAGGAAATGTTTCGCGATGGTATCGGACGTTTACTTGAAGCACTCAGCAAAACTCCAACGCAGGTTCGTATTCTGCGTGCACACACAGTGGTGCTCGGCACATCACGACCTGAATTGGGTAAAGCCGTTGCAACAGTGCAAGAGAGTTTGAATGATGGTTGGGAGGAAGTGGTTCGCTCTGCTCAAATGCGGGGATTGGTGCGCAAGGATGTGGACCCCCGGACCGTGGGTGTGCTCGTTCAATCTCTAACATTCGGTCGAATTATTGACGAAGTTGCTGTCAAACATATGGGTGACACCAATTGGGCCAAAGCTCTTTTTGATGTTTTAGATCGCGCATTCTTTACGGAAGCGATCTAGCGCAGCATCCTGAGTCCAGTCAAAAAGGTTGCCTAAACCAAACTTGGCGTGCCTCCCTTTGGTCACAGCACTCAACTGCGTATGTTTGTTGATCCGGACTTGTTGCAATACGACGAGGTGTGGGCTGCAGCAGGAACGTGGAATGACAACTTCGGTGCGAACCCGAATGACATCGTGCGAGTCGCCGGTGGCGTCGTCACCGACTTGAAGCGGTGATGCTTAGCGTGTTTGGCGGCGGCGTCTGTTTGCGGGAATGAGCAAACCTACAAATATGCCGAGAGCAATGATTATGCGTGTCCAAGTATTTGATGCGATGCGTGACACAAGAGATTTCTCGTCAACAACAATCCGGAGCCCAAACACAGTGTTTTTCACGTTGGCGAGGTCACCTGAGAACACCAGTGTGTGATCACCTGGTGTCATCGTGTCGGGAACACCCCATTGCTGTGTTGCCTGTCCAGCATCGTTCGTGGATACGGTGCCGAGAGCTACTGGATCAGAGAACAATGCGGCATTGATTTTCGAGCCCGGTGCGAATCCAGTTGCGTTCATCGAAACAACATCACCTCGTTGCAGCGTGAATCGACCCTCTGCAGAAAGTGCGATTGGATTGCCATCGATGTCGAAGCATTTCACTTCTAGAGATGCATCTCCATAAGACATCGTCGTTGATGTTGTAGTTGTCTCAACTGTCACCGGAACTGTATTTCCGTCAATGATGAGCGCAGCGCCTTTTTTGGCGTCTGCTTCATTGGCAAGTGCGGAGATGTTCTCAGTGGTGGTGTTGATGAAGTCTTCAATATCGCTCACTGAAATGGGCGTATCTGTTGTTGATGTTGTTGTTGCCTGAGTCGTTGTGGTGGTTAGTGGCGATGTTGATGACGTCGACGTTGAGGGTGTTGACGTTTGAGTAGGCGTGTTTCTGCTTGATTGATTCACCGGCAAAGTGACATTCGGAACCACAGTCATTGTCGATGTTGTGGGTGAAGTCGTAGACGAGGTGGTTGAAGAAGAAGAGGGCGAAGTTGTCGAAGTAGTTGAACTTGTAGTCGTAGTCGTAGGCGCAGTTGTTGTGGTTGTGGTTGTGGTTGTGGTTGTAGTAGTGGTTGTGGTTGTGGTCGGAGGTGTACCTGTGAAGATGTTTGACGCAGCTGAGTCGCCAATTGCATTGACCGCTTTGATAGTTACTGAATATGTCGTTCCGTTTGTGAGTCCGGAGATGGTGAACGGACTCGAGATTGATGCGGGGTTCAACGCGAAATATGTGACACCATCTGTGGAATATTTGTAGTTGGTGATGGGGCTCCCGCCGTTGGCCGCGGCGGTAAACGAGACAGTTAACAAACTGTCACCAGAGGTGATCGAGTTAATTGTTGGTGCTGCTGGTGTGCTGACTTGACCACTCCAGGTCATGATGCGGTTACCGGTGCCGGTGGCTGCGACGGCGACGAATTTTTCTTGTCCGGTGGGTCCGCC
>CAIZMV010000196.1 GCA_903934195.1 uncultured Acidimicrobiaceae bacterium
CGCTGGATTGCTCTGTGGGGCCAGATGGCCTGTGCCGGAATCATATGTGCGGTAGTGCTTGTTGGCCTCGGCGGAGCCCACAACATTGCATGGTGGCCCCTTGCTGCAAGTGCCGTGATTCATTCGTTCTATGCCGTGTTTCTTGCTCGTGCATACAACCTCGGCGACTTCTCAGTGGCCTATCCCATTGCCCGCGGCACAGGTGCGCTTCTCGCCGCAATCGGCGGCATTCTGTTCTTGTCCGACCACTTATCAGTTTTGATGTTCGTCGGGATCGGCATTGCAGTTCTTGGAATTCTGCTTCTCGCGGGACCGTCCGACAACAAACATGTTGTTGCAGCACTGATGGTCTCAGTAACAATCGGTGCGTACTCCGTGATCGACAGTTATGGCTCCCGACACATGGGTGGCAACTTGTATCCGTTATTTCAGTCAACACTGCAAGCGGTGACTTTGTCAGCGTATGGTCTCGCAACGGGTCGACGTCATGACATGGCGATTGCGCTTACGTCAACTTGGAAACGATTTTGTATTGCAGGAATCGCATCTGTCGCCACCTATTGGATGGTTCTGATTGCAGTGCAAAAGGCACCCGTTGGTTACGTGACTGCCCTACGAGAATCAAGCGTTGTCATCGTTGCTCTAGTTGGCACTCGCTACCTAGGCGAAAAAGACATGAAACGTCGCGTTTTTGCTGCTTGCGTCGTGGTCGCCGGACTCGGCGTTCTGATTGCTGGCCGCTAATTAGAAGTAGATGATCTTTTCGGCGTTTGCTTCAGCTTCATCAAGATCTGCTGTGTACGCACCAGTTGATAAATACTTCCAACCGCCATCGCACACGATGAACACAATGGTTCCTTCGTTGATTTCGTCAGCGACTTTTACTGCACCAGCAAGTGATGCACCAGAAGAAATACCAGCAAAGATTCCGCACTCTTGAACCAAGCGACGTGTCCACTCAAGTGATTCACGAGGACGAACAACGCGCTTGCGGTCAAGCACATCACGTCCGTGCCAGTTTTCAAACACTGGCGGAATGTAACCGTCTTCTAAGTTGCGTAGTCCTTCGACGCGCTCACCAAGTGGCGGTTCAACAGCAACGATCTTGATGTCAGGGTTCTGTTGCTTCAAATACGTTCCGACACCCATCAACGTTCCACTTGTGCCCAACCCTGCAACAAAGTGAGTGATTTCAGGACAATCGCGCCAGATCTCTGGGCCAGTGCCTTCGAAATGCGCACGAGGGTTTGCATCATTTGCGTACTGGTACAAGAAGCACCATTCCGGATGCTGTGCAGCCATTTCTTGTGCACGACTTACTGCGCCGTTAGAACCTTCTTCACCAGGAGTGAGAATGATGTCTGCACCAAAAACTTCAAGCATCTGACGACGTTCGATGCTGACTGATGTCGGCATGAGAATCGTGATCGGATAACCCTTCATCTTTGCGATGGCAGCCAATGCAATTCCGGTATTTCCAGACGAAGGTTCAAGAATGCGTTGACCAGGAACCAAACGACCCTTGCGCTCGGCATCTTCGATCATTGACTTTGCAATGCGATCTTTCACAGAACCAAATGGGTTTTGGCTTTCCAATTTCGCTACTAAGCGCACATTAGGGTTTGGCGACAAAATCGACACATCAACCATTGGGGTATTGCCCACTAGTTCGAGCGAGTTCTGAAGTACAAAAACCGAACCACCATTTCGGCGAACATCAGCAATGGACATATGCGCCTCCTCTGGCTTTGTCGGGATACCTCATGCAACCCATCGGGCTCCCGGGCTATTCCCGACAACTCTGGTCAGAATTGTAACCCTTTGATTCCCCAGTTGTCACCCCTTGATTACAAGGGAACGATGGTCTCTTCAGAGATCTGCTCTCCCACAATGCGGTAGGCCCGCGATTCAGGCGCTCCCCGCTTCAGGCTGACAATGATGTAGTGCCAGTCCGGATCTGGCGCCTGAGCCACGTCAGTGGGGCTTGGGTACGGGTCTGTGTGGGTATGGCTATGAACGCACCCAATGATGTCGAACCCTTCAGCCTCAGCTGCCAACTCGGCACGCAGATGCTCTTTCGGGTCAATGGTGTACACCTTGGCGCTGTGGGCCACATTCGTTGTTGCCACAAAGCGGGCCACACGATTCAAACTGCGATCACCAATGAGAAGACCACATGCCTCTTCAGGAAAGCAGTGATACGCATGCGCTGCCATGGCCTTGATGGCACCAGAAGGAACAAATAGTTGCGGAGAAAGGGACTCTGACATCGCCCCGAAGGCTAGCGGTACGCTTCGGTACCCATATGGCAAAGAGCCCCAACACCAATCTGGCGACTAATCGCAAGGCGCGGCACGACTACGAGATTCTCGATGTAGTTGAGGCTGGCATTGTGCTGCTCGGAAGCGAAGTGAAAAGCCTGCGCGGCGGCATGGTGCAACTGGTGGACGCATACGCCCGGGTGATTGATGGCGAAATGTGGCTCGACGGAGTTCACATCTCCCCCTACCGATTCGCAGTAGGCGCAGGCGCACATGACCCTGATCGTGCTCGCAAACTGTTGCTGCATCGTTCCGAAATTGAACGCCTGCATGATCGCGTTGCACGCGAACGCTTGTCGCTTGTTCCACTCGCCATCAAGTTGGTTGACGGAAAAGTCAAAGTTGAACTTGCGCTTGCTCGTGGTCGCCGCAAAGGCGACAAACGTCAAGTGATCGCCGAACGCGATGTACAACGCGAAATGCAACGCTCTCTTGGTCGCCAACGCAAAGGCATGATTTAGCCAAACAAGGTTGCGACTCGCACACATACAGGCATGAAACAAATCGTCAGCATGCTAGAAGCATGCTACTTTCCAGACATGCCCGCGATTCAAGTAAAAAACGTCCCTCAGGAACTTCACGATCAGCTTCGTGAAATTGCCGAACTACAAAAATGCACAATCGGCGATGTCATCCTCGAAGCGATCAAGCATGAGATCAATCGGCAAAAACATACGCAGTGGCTCGATGAAGTACTTTCCAACCCCACCGGATTGAAGTGGACAGCGAAAGAGCGTCAAGATTTCTTTGATGAACTACGCCAGGAGCGTGACGCCAGGTGAAAACTCTTGACGCCTCAGCTCTTATCGATTTTCTCTTAGTTCCCGAAGAATTTGATCAGCATGTATCAATTCTGAAAGACAACCTCATCGCTCCTGCGATACTCGTTCCTGAAGTTCTGAATGCCCTCAAGAAGGCCTACCTCACAAAGCGAGTCTCACGCGCGCAAGCAAATCAGGCTGCAAAATATTTCGCTTCATTCAACATCACTTTGGTCACCTTGTCTGCATACAGACGCGAGATGTGGGAATTAGTCAATAACTTGACTCCCTACGATGCCTCATACGTGCTTGTGGCACGCCATACCCAAACGCCATTAGTAACGTCGGATTCCCGACTCGCTAAGGCATCCCCACGGGATATTGAAGTGGTCCTCTTGCGATAGCCCCGTGTATTTGTGACAGACCGGTGGCCTACACTGAGGCCCTCACCAAAAACAATGGGGCTGACAGGTTTCGACACCAGTTTCGTTGTTCGTACGTGCGACCCGAATTGCTCAGATTCGTTAAACGGGGCAAAAAACAGAATTGCCAACGAGCAGTTCGCTCTCGCAGCCTAATTCTTAGGTTGTAGAGAGACATCGTGACCA
>CAIZMV010000197.1 GCA_903934195.1 uncultured Acidimicrobiaceae bacterium
AACAAGGGAGACCCCATGCCTGAAGCAGTTATTGTCGCCACAGCCCGCAGCCCAATTGGCCGCGCCAACAAGGGTTCGCTCAAGGACATGCGTCCTGATGATCTTGCAGCCCAAATTGTGCGTGCACTGATGGCAAAGGTTCCTCAAGTGAAGGGTTCCGAAGTGGAAGACCTCATGTTGGGAATCGGTCAGCCTGCAGGTGAAGGCGGATTCAACATCGGTCGTATGGTCGCAATTCTTGCTGGCCTTGATGATGTTCCTGGAGTAACTGTCAACCGTTACTGCTCATCGTCGTTGCAGACAATTCGTATGGCTGCTCATGCCATTCGCGCCGGAGAGGGCGATTGTTTCATCGCTGCTGGTGTTGAAACAGTGAGCCGTTATGGATCAGGTGCAAGCGACTCAGCTCCAAACGCAATCTTCAAAGACCCTTCAGTTCGCACACGTGCGCGCGCAGAGGGTGGAGCTGCAGTATGGACACCACCAACTGGCTTGCCAGACGCATACATCGCAATGGGTCAGACAGCAGAGAACGTTGTTCAGGTCGAAGGCGTTAGCCGCGAAGACATGGACCACTTTGGTGTTCGTTCACATAACTTGGCTGTTGCACACCAGGAAAACGGTTTCTTCGAGCGCGAGATCACTCCGATCACGCTTCCAGACGGCACTGTTGTCTCAAAGGATGATGGTCCTCGTGCAGGAACAACATACGAAGCAACGTCACAGTTGAAGCCAGTGTTCCGCCCAGACGGTTCAGTCACAGCAGGAAACGCTTGCCCACTCAACGACGGTGCTGCTGCAGTGCTTGTCATGAGCGACACACGCGCAAAGCAATTGGGCCTTACCCCACTTGCCCGCATCGTTTCATCTGGTGTTTCTGGCTTGAACCCAGAAATCATGGGTCTTGGTCCAATCGAAGCATGCCGT
Organism: uncultured Acidimicrobiaceae bacterium; assembly: GCA_903934195.1. Lineage (GTDB taxonomy): Bacteria > Actinomycetota > Acidimicrobiia > Acidimicrobiales > Ilumatobacteraceae > UBA2093. The sequence continues at coordinate 928 of CAIZMV010000197.1, forward strand.
CAAGCTCTCAAGCGCGCAGGCATGACAATCGATCAAATCGACCTTGTTGAAATCAACGAAGCATTTGCTGCACAGGTTCTTCCTTCAGCAAAGCACCTCGGAATTTCAATGGACAAGCTCAACATCCACGGTGGTGGAATTGCACTTGGTCACCCATTCGGTATGACCGGTGCACGCATCATGACAACCCTCATCAATGGTCTTCAGTGGGAAGACAAGACCTACGGCATGGAGTCCATGTGCGTCGGTGGTGGCCAGGGTATGGCAATGATCGTTGAGCGCCTTAGCTAAATAATCAATAGCTAAACATTCAACAACTGAATTGCGACCTAGGTCGCAGAACGCGAGTCGGCGGTGGTTCTCAACATGAGGGCCACCGCCGTTCCACATATAACCATCAATACAGCAGCAAATGTGAACGTTGCTTCGGGGCCATGAGAGCCATAAATGACTGGCGCAATAAGCGCCATGATGGAGCCTGCGATGAGGTCGCCAGTTCCGTTTAAACCTTGTGCAGCACTTGCGCGACCATGTGGAGCAACTTGAGCCATCAGAGATTGCGTCGCGGGAATAGATAGTGCGCCGATTACGCCTTCAAGCAAACTGAAACTGACGAGCAGAAAAGCGCTCGGCAAGAAGCCGTACAGCATCACCATTGGCGCAGTCAAGAAGATGCCGATGACGGTCATCCGTGCAGCACCCTTTTTGTCTGCAAGGCGCCCACCTTTGGCGCCAAGGAGGATAAACGGAATGGTGTACAACAAGAACGTCATTCCCACCATGAAGTTGTTTCCGCCGCGATCCGTGATGTAGCGGTCCCATAACGAATCGTAGATGCCGACGGGAATAAACAACGTGAGCGATGCAAGAGCAGCTGC
>CAIZMV010000198.1 GCA_903934195.1 uncultured Acidimicrobiaceae bacterium
GACAACAATCGGCGTCCACCTAATTGCTCTCGAAACCCCACTTCCGAATTAGTGGGCGCATTTGCTGACGTCATGGTGTGACCTTATCGCAGAGCCTGGATACGCAGATTTGTTCAATTCCTAGACAGTTTGAACGCCTCATGAACCAAACAGTACATTGAACGCATGCCTGTTCTTGAAGTAGAAACATTCACCCTCGTAGCGGGAATTGATGCGCTTGCATTTCGTGCTCTTGATGAGCAGATGCAGGAATGGTGCTACGTGAATCGCGCTGGACTTGCACGTCGCACTACTGCACGCGCAGACAACGGTTCGTACGTGGTGATCACGTTGTTTGGTGAGGCATCACAAGCCGACAGCTCGTACTACAAGAACAGTGACGCTGTTGTTACCGCTTGGAGTGCTGCAATTACTGAATCAAGCCGCAATGTTGCGGTGTATTCACTGCTGTAGTTATTGCTGAACCAACGTAATCGGGTTGCCTTCAGGGTCTTCGATGCCTGCAATTAATGCACGGCCGGGAATCTGAAATGGTTCTGATGTCAACGTGCCACCCAGTGACACTGCCATCGCGCGTGACGCTTCAACGTTCTTTACCTGAATAAAGAGGGTGACTCCACCGCGAGTGCCTTGACTCATGTGGCCACCAATGCCATTTTCCGGACCACCAATGCCTGTAGGAATCTGACGAAGGAAACCTTCACTAATGTCCCAATTAAACATCTGGCGATAAAACGGTTCGAGCACATCAATATTCAGTGCTTCAATCTGAAAATACACAACAGGGCGTGCCCATTCGTTCGTCATTTTGTTCTCCTATCGGCTGAAGGCTGCAACCACTTCAACGTGGTGCGTCTCTGGGAAAATGTCTAACACTTCTACTTCGCCAAGCTTGTAGCCAGCGTCGCATAGGTACTTTGCGTCACGCGCGCCTGCAACAGGGTCACAACTGACCAAGATGATTGTGTGGGCATCAGTAGCGATGACGGACGCTGCACCCATTTTGCCAAGACCATGGCGTGAAGGGTCTGCGATCACGACATCGGCTTCCATGGCATCCCACTGATCCATGTTTGCTTGCTCGATAGTTGCTGCACATTCAGCCAAGTTGCGTACTGCGTCCTTGCATGCTGATTCAGAAGATTCCACCAACATCAATTCATCGAAACGTTGTGAAAACGCGAGGCTGAAAAGGCCAATGCCACCGTAGGCATCAACCATGTATCCGCCTTCGATGCCGAGTTTGTCGAGACGACGCGACACAGAATCGATGATGAGTTCGGCTGCTTCGGGCGATGACTGAAAGAACGACCCCATTGACACTTTGTATGTGTGGTCGCCTACTACTTCAGAAATAGATGCGCGCTCGCCTGTCTTCAAACCGGCGGGAAGTCCATTTGCAAGTTTGCCTTCGTGGCACCACACACCAATGTTGTTGGTTCGTGCACCAACACGAATAGTGACTTCACCAGCGCCTTCAAGAACAGGGTTCGCAATGAAGTCGTTAATAAGCGGGTGAGCAATCATGCAATTGGTAACAGGAACAATGTCGTGTGAATCATGAGCGCGAAATCCGATGACACCATCGTCGCCAGCAACCATGCGCACTGTTGTGCGACGCGCATCTTCCGTAAGGCGACGCAATTGTGGATCAATTTCCATGCGTGCGGTACGGGCATACGCCTCGGCAACGATGGCAAGTTTGGCTTGGCCCTGGATGCGTCGTTCGATGTGTTGGAAATCGCAGCCGCCGCAACCCTCTGCCACATGAGGGCATGGAGGAACACGACGATTGGCAGAAGGTTCAAGAACTGAGATCAATTGGCCACGGCCAAAGTCTTTCTTTTCCTCAGACAAGGAGATCTCGACTAATTCGCCGGCAAGGACGCCAGGAACGAATACAACGCGGCCATCTTCAAGGCGGGTAATGCCTTCGCCGCCTGCGACGAGCTTTTCAATACGAACAGAATGGGGTGTTGTCACCGTGACAGGATACGGCGCAAGTCCGAGCGAAAGTGGTTTCGCTA
>CAIZMV010000199.1 GCA_903934195.1 uncultured Acidimicrobiaceae bacterium
AACTGCCTCAGGTATGGCAGAACTGAAGCGCTCGCTTCGTGCGCGCCCAAGTTTTGACTAACAGTCTTCTAGTGTTGTCGGCATGAAAGTCGTTTACACCCCAGCGCACCTTTTGCATGATCCGCACACGGAGATTGAAAAAGGAACCGTTCATTCACCATTCGAACATATTGGCCGTGGTGAAATCATCCGTGAAGTGTTGTCAGCTGACTCTCGTTTTGATTTCCAATTACCTACGCAATGGGGGACTGACCCGATTAACGCAGTTCACGATTCGGGGCTTGAACGTTTTCTCACAACTGCATGGCAGGAATATCAAGACGCCATTGGTCCTTGTCGTGAAGTGACACCCGAAGTGTTTTATAGCCAAGCGTTACGTAACAAGATGTCGCTCGGAACGGAACCTGCTTCCATCAGTGGTCGTCTTGGCTGGTGGTGCTTCGAAACAACAACTCCGCTCACCGAAGGCACATACGAAGCAGCCCGCGGCGCAGTAGATACCGCAATGACTGCAATGCAGCTGGTGCTTGATGGTGAGAAATCTGCGTACGGTCTGTGCAGGCCTCCAGGACACCACGCCACTACTTCGCTGTACGGCGGATACTGCTTCTTCAACAACGCAGCCATCGTTGCTCATCACGTTGCAAGCACGCGCGGAGTCAAAGTGGTTGTACTCGATGTTGATTATCACCATGGCAACGGCACGCAAGAAATTTTCTATGACCGCGATGACGTGATGTACGTGTCGCTTCACGGAGACCCCGCTCGTGCATACCCGTACACCATTGGTTATGCAGACGAAGTTGGTGCCGGCAAAGGCAGAGGAAGCAATATCAATATTCCGTTTGCGGCTCGCACTGGCGATGATGTGTATGTCAATGCTCTCGCTGATGTTCTGAACAAGATTCATGCATTTGGCGCAGAAATGATTGTGGTGTCTTTAGGGCTAGACACTTTCATTACTGACCCAATTTGTGACTTGTCAGTAACCACAGACGGCTTTCGTCGGTGTGGTGAATTAGTGAAGCAACTTGGCCTTCCTGCAGTTGTTCTGCAAGAAGGTGGCTACGACGTAGACAAGCTCGGCATCAATGTGCAGAGTTGGCTTGTTGGTTTGGGCGCTTAAGCCTTCTTCAGCGCATCAATAACTGGCAACCAACGTGTTGGGTCTGCCTTGTATGGCGCATAGAAGCTGAGACGGTCAATAACGTCTCCGTAGCGAGAAATGAGTTCTGGTGCCACGTGCTCTGGTTCGGCAACAACAGCGAAGGTGTTCAGAATTTCATCAGTGATGAGATTGCCCATGTCCACCCATTTGCCCTGCTTTGACAAGCCATTCAGTTCGTCCTGAAGGCCGTCCCATCCGTGTAGTTCCAAAACGCCCTTGTAGGCAGGTGTAGAGCCGTAGAACGCGATCTGTTGGCGTGTGCCAGCAGCAGCTGCAGCCATTTCTTTTTCGTTAGTACCGGTAACAACAAAGCTTGGTCCGACAATTTCGAACCCTTCCATTGTCTTTCCGGCTTTTGCACGACCCCGCGCAAGCGCAGGAATGGTGACTTCGCGCAAGTAACGCTCGGTGGTGAAGCCATGACACAAAAATCCGTCACATACTTCGCCAGCAACTTCGGTCATCAATTCACCAACACCTGCGAGGAAAATCTTTGGTGGTCCGTACGGCGCCATCTCTGATGGGTCTGGCGTGAAGAACGGTGTCATCAACGTATGGGTGTAGAAGTCACCACGGAAATCAAGTTTTGTTCCGTTTTGCCACGTGTCCCAGATAGCGCGCATGGCCAAAATCATTTCGCGCATACGAGCAGCTGGATGGCTCCATTCCATAGAGAAACGCTTTTCGATGTGTGGCTTGATTTGGCTGCCAAGACCAAGCATGAAGCGACCCTTTGAGTAGCTCTGAAGATCCCAACCGATGTTTGCAAGGGTCATCGGGTTACGCGCAAACGCAACAGCAATTGAAGTTCCGATTTCAAGTGTTGTTGTGTGCTCTGCCGCGAGGAGCAATGGGAAGAATGGGTCGTGCGATGTTTCAGCAGTCCATGCACCCGAGTATCCGGCTGCTTCTACTTCTTTCGCGCTCTGTGGCACCTGTGAAAGATTTGATCCGATTCCGCCGTCAACCTTCATGGTCAACCTCCTGTTTGTTGGTCGCGCAGGAACTGCTCGACTTCCGCTGCTATTTCATCAACTGTAGGGATTGCAGCGTCGTCAGGCTTCATTGCGCCGAATAACCCGTGTTCCGCGTCGTAGGCGGCTTCTAGTTTGCCCAGCATTTCTGCATGTTCAGGATTGCCCGAAACCAATTGGTCGAGGCGCTCGCGCTGAACACCAGATTCCTTGCGCAATGC
>CAIZMV010000200.1 GCA_903934195.1 uncultured Acidimicrobiaceae bacterium
GCAAGCAGGTTTTCTCCGAGGAACATCACTACAGATTAGGCGTGGCAGACTCTGCGCATGGGCTTTCATCACGTCGCACTCGCAACTAAAGACTTACAAGCAACACACCACTTCTATACAGAGGTGATGGGCTTTTCATTAGTGAAGACAGTTATTGGCCCAGTGCCAGGTTCACCGGAAGGTTGGGCACGACACGTCTTTTACGACACCGGTTCAACGGGCATGATTGCGTTTTGGGATCTGCACGATGCGCAATGGGCTGATGGTTACCCCACTGACATCAATAAGCAGGCCGGCTTGCCTGGTTGGGTGAATCACTTTGCGTACTTTGCACCATCGCGTGAATTTCTTGATGAGCGTCGTAAGAACTGGACAGACCACGGACACATGGTGGCTGAAGTGAACCATGAGTTCTGCATCAGCATTTACACAAGTGACCCAGACGGAAACACCGTTGAGTTCTGTTACGACGTTCGCGAATTTACTGACGAAGAAAAAATCGAAGCAATGGCATTGCTAAATCACAAGCACCCACAAATGGATAAAGACGCACAAGTAACAATTCACCCGCCAACAAATGCGGCGGTTGCGCACTAACTATTCCGGTTCGTCAACGAACTGGGTGTAGGCCTTGTTGAACAACAAGCGCACATCGCCTGTAGGGCCAGAACGATGCTTCTGCACAATGACATCAGCAAAGCCTTTGTCGTTGTTGCGCGCTTCAGCATTTGCAGCTTCTTCGCGATACAGGAACATAACAACGTCGGCGTCCTGCTCGAGAGCGCCTGATTCACGCAAGTCTGCAAGTACAGGACGGCGATCAGCTCGTGTTTCAATTGTTCGGCTTAACTGGCTGAGCGCAACAACAGGAATTGCGAATTCACGCGCAAGTAATTTGAGCCCACGACTGATTTCACTGACTTCCAATTGACGGTTCTCGTTGTTGCCGCCACCCATGAGCTGCAGATAGTCAATAACAACCATTGCAGGTGGTGCATCGGCAACTGCGACACGGCGGAGCTTTTGGCGAATCTGCATCACCGTGATTTGTGATGTGTCGTCAATGTACAGAGGAACTTCAAGACGGTTGATTGCATTCGTAATCTTGGTCCAGTCGGCGTCTTGCAAACGGCCGGTACGCATACGGTCTGAATCAACTTGTGCTTCTGCAGACAAAATTCGCTGCGTTAATTCGGTGGCTGACATTTCCAATGAGAAGAACAACACCGGGCGGTTGGTGGTGCGCGCAGCACTGACTGCCATACCAAGTGCGAATGCGCTCTTACCCATAGCTGGGCGAGCACCAACAATGTTCAACGTGCCCGGTTGTAAACCAGACAGCAATTTGTCGAGCTTTGAATACCCTGTACGAACACCGGTGACATCGTTCTTTGCGTCAAATCGATCTTCCAGAATTTGGGCAACTGCGCCAGTGAGTTCGTGAAGCTTCTTCAGCGAATCAGTCATCTGCTCGTCGCCAATGTCGAACACGATTTGCTCGGCTTTGTCGATAGCGATTTTGATATCTGCTGGTGCTGAATACCCGATGTCTGCAATATCGCTTGCGCCACGAATAAGGCGGCGAAGAATTGATGTGTCGCGAACAATGCGGATGTAGCGGCCGGCGCTACTAATAGATGGAGTTGCGTTCTGTAGTTCCAAAAGGAAGTTCAGTCCGCCCAATTCGTCGATGAGATTGTGGCGACGCAATTCATCAGCAACCGTAACTACGTCAACAGCATCGGCAGCTTGTGACAATGCTTTGATTGCTGCAAACACATGACCGTGTGCAGGCTTGTAGAAATCTTCCGGAACAAGTTGCTGTTCAATTGCTAAACCAATTGGTTCTTCATTCAGCAACATGGCGCCGAGCAACGATGCTTCGGCATCTAAGTTGTGCGGCGGTACGCGGCTATCCGTACGCGTAGTGCGTGGTGCAGAAGACCGTTCAGGCCTGTCGGAAAAGTCGCTCATAGAGATCCTCTACCTTGCCTGTAAATGCCTGTGGATTGCTAGTGGATAACCCTGCGAAATCACTGTGGATAGCGCTGGGGACAAAGCCCGGCAACTGGGGATAACAAGTGTGTTAGCGGTGCTGGCTGTTAGCCGGCAACCACTGACAATTTCACTGTGCACTCGACATCAGCGTGCAAACGGACAATTGCCGTATGTGAACCTGTTGTACGAATTGGCTGAGCCACAACTTTTTTGCGATCAAGGATGACACCTGATTGCGCAGCAAGTGCGGCAACGATGTCAGCAGTGGTCACTGAACCGAACAAACGGCCTTCGTTTCCAGCTTTTGCCTTGACAGTAAATGAACGAGCCATGAGTGTTTCAGCAACAGTGTGAGCAGATGCCCGGTCTGATGCTTCACGAAGGTCACGTGCGCGACGCATGGAAGTTGCTTGCTGTACTGCGCCGTCGGTTGCTACAAGAGCAAGTCCGCGTGGCAACAAGTAGTTGCGGGCATGGCCATCTGCAACAGCGATGATGTCACCGCGGCAGCCGACTCCGGCGATGTCTTGACGAAGAATGACTTTCATGATTATGCCTCTACTTCGGCTTCAACTGCTGCAGTTTCTTCTGCGACAGCTTCGGTTGAATCTGTTGAATCATCTTCGTCCTCACGAGGCACGAATGATGAACTTGTTGGCTGCTCGTCGAGCTCCAAGTTTGCTTCGTCTTCACGACCTTCTTTACCTGGACGAGGTGCCCGGGTGCTGACGGTGCGCTTTGTGTATGGCAACAATGCCATTTCGCGAGCGTTCTTGATTGCAGTTGCGAGGTCACGCTGTTGCTGCACGTTTGTGCCGCTCATGCGCTGTCCACGGATTTTCGAACGATCTGACATGAAGCGCTGAAGAAGGCTTACGTCTTTGTAATCGATGAATACAACTTTTTCGATGGCCAACGGGTTGGCCTTCTTCTTGAACTTGCGGTTTGCCTCACGGGCGTTACGAATTTTGTTCGTTTTACTTGTCATGGTGTGATCCTTGTATCAGGGAAGGTGTGATTGGTAAAAAATGGAAAGCCTAGAAAGGCTCTTCGTCAGATGGGAAGTAGTCGCCACCACCGGCGTTGCCGCCTGCTGGTGAACCACCACGTGCGCCGCCGCCAGCGTTGCCGCCACCTTCGCCGCGTGGTGTGCGCTCGACAGATGCGGTTGCCCAGCGAAGGCTTGGCCCAATTTCATCTGCGTTGATTTCAATCGCGGTGCGCTTTTCGCCTTCGCGGTTTTGGTATTCACGCTGCTCGAGGCGACCTGAAACGATGACGCGCATTCCCTTGGTGAAGGTTGCTGCTGCGTTCTCGCCCATTTGGCCCCATGCAACGATGTTGAAGTACGAGGTTTGTTCTTGCCATTCACCATTGACTTGGTAGCGGCGACCAACGGCGATGCCGAATGATGCGACGCCCTTGCCGCCAGTTGTGAAACGAAGTTCTGGATCGCGGGTGAGATTGCCTACGAGTGTGATTGAGTTGTCGGCCATTGTGATGGTTCCTTCCTACAAATGAAGAGAGCGCTGTGCTCGATAAGGACGGCTTACGCCGCCGAGATCATTCCGCGACGAGCTGCCTCGTCGTCTGGAAGTCGGAGCAATTTATGACGCAGGACGTCATCGGAAAGGCGGAATCCACGCTCGACTTCATCGAGTGCGCCACCTTCAGCAGAGAGGTTGAAAATGGCGTAGTAGCCATCATCTTGTTTCATGATCGGATAAGCCAAGCGACGCTTGCCCCACCAATCGGGGTTGCCGTGGATTTGTCCACCAACACCTGCCACTGAGGCAGAGATGGTTTTGATCCATGCATGGGCTGCGCTCTCGTCGAGCTTCCCGCTAATAATGACCATGAGTTCGTATGCACGCATTGCGTGTGACCTCCCTTCGGACCCGAGTACGATCCCGGGGCCCCCGAGGGGGCAGGGTGAATAAGTGACTTGGGTAGCGTACCTGCTGAGA
>CAIZMV010000201.1 GCA_903934195.1 uncultured Acidimicrobiaceae bacterium
ACATAACGTGCGCATCACCTGTTGGTGCAGGTAGGCCAGCAGCTATTACCAGCGTGTCGTTTACATGCTCAAGTGTCGCAGTATGCAGAATCCATGTCTCATGATCAACTGGTGCGTATCGCAAGCCTTTGCCAAAACCTTTTGAATACAAACCCCACCGTGCAGACAAGAACACCAACAACTCGTCAGGTTGTTCAATACGTTCGCCGATTGCAATACGAATAGATGTTGACGCAACATGTGGCCAACGGCGCTTCACAGTTGTGGTAAGTAATTCAGAAGTCACCACGTGCGAGGCACTGCCCCAGCAGTAGGGCAAGAAATACGAAGCGCGAGCGGCAAGTGCTGGAAGCAACCGATTTACATCTAGCGAGAAGAACCAGACTCCTGGAATTCCATCCTTCTTTACATACGTACGCACATTCACTTCGGGAAATGAACCGAGGTATGGAATCGCAGGAGTGCCAGGAAAAGAGATATTGCGCATAGAGAAAGGAATGAGACCCACCCACGCCGACCCATCGAAGGTGTCCACTTCAAGCCCGTCTGGCAATAACGCCTGCACCACTGAAGCGTCGTAACGCCAATGAATATAGGCAAGCTCTTGCCACTGTTGCTTCATAATTGGTCGACGCACTGGCGCTGGGCAGAAATCTTGCACGCCTCTACCTTACGAATCATTTTCAGATTCGGGAATGGGGCATCAGTCACCTAGGTTGATACCTCTATGGCTCATTACGTCACCACTGTTCCTTCGTCCAAGACTCCTGAAGAAGCGTTTGCCTACATGTCAGACATTCGCAATTTTGCGCTGTGGGATAAAGGGATCAAGAAAGTGATCCAAGTTGTCGGAGACGGCGCTGGTGTGGGGTCTAGTTATGACATCACAGCAAAAGGGTTTGGCGGCAAAGACTCGGTCTTTCGCTACGTCACACTTGAGTGCGACTCCCCCACCAATGTTTTGGTGAAGGGCAAGAATTGGATGTTCACCTCAGTTGATCGCGTAACAATTACTCCTACAGCAACCGGATGCGATGTCACGTACGACGCGGTACTGACAGCAAACCTGGTTGTGTGGCCAATGAATCTTTGGCTTGGCACGGTCTTTGACAAAGTTGGCGCAGTGGCAACGCGCGGCCTCAAGAAAGTTCTTGCTTAGGGGCAACCCAAGTCATTCAGGTTGGCGCACTCTCTGCACAACCACGCAGTACCTTCTGAAGTGCTCCACGCAGTAGCAAGAGGCGAACCGCACGACATGCAATCATGCTTTTCCTTTGTTAGTGGTTTCACTTCGAAGTGCGGAGCCTGTTCAGACATACGTAGCGAGAATAGCCGCACATTGATTTAGTTCGGCCATATCGCCCGCCACTGCAGCTACGTACCGATCAGGTCGAACCACTATTGCAAATGCATCACCAAGAGTTTCCGGTGCAACCACATTGATCACAGGAATGGAAGCAAATGCTGGCGGGATTTCTACTGGCACAGCAGTAACAAGTACAAACGATGCTCCGCCGGTACGGACAGCTTTTGACACGTCTGGGTGGAACCAGAACTGATGTCCCACTCGTGCATCATCGCCAATCACAATTCCGGCTTCGATGAACGGGCTCGGCCGTGTGCCGCCGTATCCGCTTTCTACATCAACTCCGTGACTAACGCGCCCGCCTAGTTGGTCAATCAGGCGACCCATATCAACAGCATGGGCAATGGTGCTACGAACATGAGGAACACGTTCAGGCGAGTATGTATCAAGAATCTTCTCAGAAGAAACACCACGCGTGATGAAAGAGAACTTCCATGCAAGGTTGATGGCATCACGCATTCCAGAATTCAAACCTTGCCCTGCGAATGGTGGAGTCTGATGCGCAGAATCACCAGCTAGGAATACATTTCCCTTTTGCATCACTGGCGCGACTACCGCGTGGAACCGGTACACCGCACTGCGCACAATGCGAGCTACCGATGGTGAGATCATCCCCTCTAGCAACTTCCAGAGACCCTGTTCAGTATTTAGAGCAGCTGCATCTTCGCCGTCTTGTACTTGGAATTCCCATCGACGATACCGGCGCACTCCTTGCACAAACGTAAAGGGACGATCCGTGTGACAAAACTGGCGCACACCAACGGGAAGATCTACTACTGCACCTTCATGCAGCTCAGCGTCGACCACTAACCACTCCTGATCAAAACGCAAATCTTCTAACTGCAGACCCAAGAACTTACGCGTCCAGCTTGATGCACCATCACAACCAACAAACCAACGCGATTCAATGGTTTCACCATTATCAAGAGACGTCACAACTTTCGTGCCGTCATCTTCCATGTGCGTTACCGTGCGGCCCCACATCACGATTGAACCTCGTGCTTCTGCTTCGGCCCGCAACATGGCATCTAGTTCCGGTTGATAATGAACAACTACAGGTGGTACTCCCTGCAAACCGACAGAAGGAATATCAGCTCCAATGATTACTTCATCTTTTGGACCAACAAAATCACCCCGTTGTAACGGTTCCGTATTGTGTTGCAGCCATTCGCCCATTCCGTGGTCGTAACACGCACGAAGAATCTCATCATCCATCACGATTGCTCGTGGTAATTGATACGGAATGAGGTCGCGATCAATGACGACATTAGAAACACCCATGTCATTCAGAATCGTGGCGAGAAAACTTCCTACCGGTCCTCCACCAAGAATGGTGACGTCAACTTTTTTCATTGAATGAAGTCAGCGATAATCGAATCACGAAAAGTTCGAACAATCTCGCGCACTTGTTCTTGTTCCTTGCCTTGTACATCGGCTACCGAGAAGATGAACGGCTCAAGAGCAGCCCAACCCATTTCTAAGGCCATTCCTATTGCAGCTAATGCTTTTATCTGAGTATCTGGCTCGTCAAGTTGACGCATTTTTGCAACGTGTTGTAACGCCCCACGAGGAATAGAAACTCCCGCTTCAAGTTCGGTTGTTGCAAGTTCCATTTCACCATCAAGCACAGCACGCACCACCGCGCGCAGATATCGAGGTTCTTCATTTAATGCAAGCGGCAGTGGAATTGGATTGCCATGCGATCTTTCATTCACATCTGCCGCGTGTTGCTCCACCAATTGCAACATGGCGGCACGCATCAAGCCCTCTTTGCTTCCAAAGTAATGATGCACAAGGCCATGGTTTACTCCGGCGCGTTCCGCAACCATTCGCACGCTCATCGCACGTGGCCCAACTTCGCCAAGCAAATCAGCTGCGGCTGAAATCAGCTTTACTTCAGCGTCTGTTCGCTTGCGCACCTGCGCTAGCGGTTCAGCAATACTCATTTGCCGGCTGTTGCGTAGTCAGTTAGCGAAGCAGCACTTTCGCCTGACTTGCGTCGTGCGTTCAGTGCCTCAAAATCAACATCGATACCAATTGGGTTGGCTGCGAAAAGTGGGCCGTTCATAAACTCGTCAGCTTGTTCCATTGATAATGAATCAACTTGTGTTTCCACCTGGTTGCCATCAGGGTCGCGGTAGTAAGCAGACAAAGTCATGCCGTGATTAATTGTCCAGTACGGAGAGATTCCCTTTGCCTTCATGCGCTCGTATTGTCCGAAGAGGTCGTCTATTGATGCATACGTAAATGCGAAATGTTCGAGGCCTTCAGATTTAGGTGACCGAGACTCAAGGTCGGGCATATTGACGATGGCAATTCGGTGGTGCTCATCGTCATATGAGAGGAAGGAGATGAAGTCGTTTCCGTGGCGGACAGAACCTTCAAGGAAATCGAGCCACCACTCCAGCATTTCTGCATATCGAGGGCTCTTCAAAACGACATGGGCGAATTTGATAGGCGAAGCCATGAAATTTTCCTACTCTCCATTGTTAGTCAAGTGACTAAACATGACTATAGTAGCCCCATGACCTTGCGATTTGCTTCAAAAAATGGCCGCG
>CAIZMV010000202.1 GCA_903934195.1 uncultured Acidimicrobiaceae bacterium
CAACGGCGCTGGCACTTTCAGCTGCGACGGACACCGGTGATTCTCAGTCAGATGGAATCACGAAAGCGACAAGTTTGGTCATTGTCGGCAGTGCTCAAGCGAACTCAAGTGTTCAGGTGTATGTCGAAGGTTCCCTTTCAGGATCCGCATGCATAGCAAATGAATTGGGTGCTTTCTCTTGTTCATTGGGAACTGTTACTGAGGGCACAAAGTTGGTGACCGCAAAGGCGACCGGAGTCAATGGCGAATCAGTTGCTTCACAAGCATTAACAATTGTGGTGGACCGCACAAAACCGACTGTGTCATGGTCGCCCAACGGGAACATCTGGGGTGGAGCAAATGAGAATTTCCCATTTACATTCACAGTCTCAGAAACGACAACAACATTAAGTGTTCAAGATGTGCGAATGGTGTGCACAATGACCAACGCCTGTGCAATTAGTGATTTTTTGGGTAGTGGAATCAATTACTCGGTGACATTCTCAACAATTAACAATAAAGCAAATGGTGGGGTTATCGGGCTCTTTGCTGATTCATTCTCTGATGTTGCTGGCAACACAAATAATTTTAGTAACGGTGCAACAATCATGTTCGACACGACGGGCCCTCAGGCCACTTTGTCGCGCGTTGATGGATACATACATATTACATTTGATGAAATTCCTGTTGGATTCACTGTAGACAAGCTTGAATTCGCTCAGACGCGATATGGCGGAAGAATTTTTGGACTCGGTGCCGGGTCAGGCTTCTCGAACTTTGCTCCTGTTGGCACGAGCGGAAGAGTGTGGCGATTCATCACTGTTTATTCCGGCACAGTAGATGAAGAAGGCTTTGGATACCAGATTGAAGTGAATACGCTTGCTGACGTTGATGGAAACTATGCCTATCCAGCTGTGTTGGCTTGGCCCTAATTTTTTAGCTCCTACTTTCGGTGATTAAGTCCTCTCAGACAAGGCGTACTATTCGCCCATGGACTTTGCTATTCCCGACGATATTCAAGACACACTCGACGCACTTGATGCGTTCATTGAAAAAGAGATCAAGCCGTTACAGGCACAAGATGACAACGAACGTTTCTTTGATCATCGCCGCGAGTGGGCACGTACTGATTTTGAAAATGATGGCGTTCCACGCGCTGATTGGGAAGCACTATTGCGCGAAATGCGCAGACGTGCCGATGTAGCTGGTTGGCTTCGTCTTGCGTTGCCCGTTGAGTTCGGCGGCAAAGGTGCAAGCAACATCAAGATGGCAATCATTCGCGAACATCTAGCTGCAAAAGGGCTTGGTCTTCACAACGATTTGCAAAACGAATCAAGCATCGTGGGCAATTTTCCCACTGTGCTGATGATGCGTGATTTCGGTACTGAAGAACAAAAGAAAGAATGGATGCCTGGTTTCTTAGACGGCACCAAGCGTCTTGCATTCGGTTTAACAGAACCAAACCACGGCAGTGATGCCACATACCTTGAAACCACTGCATATCGCGATGGTGATGAATGGGTGATCAGTGGAATGAAGCGTTGGAACAGTGGTCTTCACCACGCAACACACG
>CAIZMV010000203.1 GCA_903934195.1 uncultured Acidimicrobiaceae bacterium
CCAATCATGTCGTAACCGGCAACCCATTGTGATGTTGTTGTAGTCATGTCGGGATGATTGCGACTACCAGTGTCTAGAACTGCGACGGTAGCGCCCAGAGCATTTGCATCGGTATCTGTCCACGCTGTGTAGGCACCAATTTCATTCATCCACCAATCTTGATTAGATCGGCAGGCATCGTTACCTGCACCTGCATCAGTACATGTTTCAATGAGTGGGTCTGACAACTCACGTAATGGCAACATGACATCGGCGAATTCGACAATGCCAGCCTTCTTTAGGGTGTGTCCGATTCGTTCGGCTTGGTCAAAAAGTAGTGGTTCGGAAAATGAGAGTGTCTGGATGTTGTCCCGGTAACTATGGCCAAGCGTGATTGTCACGCCATTAATTAGCTCAGCACCTGGAAGAGTTGCACCACGATATGCGTGAACGCCAGGTTGAAAACGAACGGTTAGTGATCTGACTAGTTGAGTTGGGTCAGTGTTGGCGGGTGCTGCTGAGACTCGGATTGCACTTATCTTGGATGACAAATCCCATGCGATAGGCGTGACTAACCCAGCAAGCAAAGTCAGAACCACGAGAAATACGCGGGACTTAGACACCGAAACAGACAGCAAACGTGGAGAAAACATCCAAGTATTGTACTTGGATATGAAGTCCTCTTGTACCTGTGGTCCCTTAACTTCATCCCGCGTTCATCACCCCAGGATTTTTACTTGGTCATGAATCCAAGTCTCTCGGTTGTTTTTGGGTTTGCGCTACGTGATTCGGTCGTTGATAACAAGAAGCAAAAAGCCCCCGCAATTGCGGGGGCTTTTCTATTGGCGCGCTCGGCAGGATTTGAACCTACAACCTTCTGATCCGTAGTCAGATGCTCTATCCATTGAGCTACGAGCGCTTGTTATTAGGAATATAACTCTACCTGTGATATGAGATTCCACGCACCAGTAGGCGTTCGGGGCTTATTTCAGGGGCTTCACGTGACTTTCAAAGTAACAGTCCGCACCACGGCCCGACCCTTCTTCGGAGTCACTGTGACCACTACTTTGCACGTCCCCGATTTCACTCCCCGAACTGTGGTTCCGCTCACTTTGCAATATTTTGCAGATGTGGTCTGAACTTTCAGACTGATTTTTGACCCGGTTGGGAGAGTAATTTTCGCGTACTTGGCAAGAGAAACTGCAGTTGCGGCTTTCTTAGTCGACACGACGGGTTGTTGTATCACTGTCGCCAACGTAGGTGCCATTGCGGCCGCAGTAACGACTGTTGTCGCTACTTCAACTGAAGCAATGGTCGTTACTGGAACAACTGTCGTCGCGGGCGTAACTGTTGTTGTAGTCACCGCTGTTGTTGTAGTCACCACCGTTGTTGTAGTCGCCGCTGTCGTAGGCGTAACTGTTGTTGTAGGTGCCTCTGTCGTAGGTACCACAGTCGTCGAAGAATTCGCTGCCCATATTGCATACAGCGTGAAGTTTGCAGTACGACCATGAGCATATGGAAACCCAACAACAGATCCAGAAGGCGATGTAGACCACCCAGTAAATGAGTGACCGTCCTTTGTGGGCGCAGTGGGAGCATTAAGCGACGTACCTACAACAACTGATCCGTTAGAGACTGATGTTCCGCCATCAGAATTGAATGACACTGTCAAAGTATTTGCAGTCCAATGTGCGTACAAAGTGATATCTGAACTTGTGGAATATGTACTGCTACCGGCCGTGTACGACGTGCCGGTTCCCAGCGAAGAACTATTCCATCCGACAAACGTGTAACCATCACGGGTTAAATTGCCGCTGTTAGCAGCAACAGTTGTAGCTCCACCACCAGCGGTGTAAGTGCCGTTGGAAGGCACAGAACCAGATGTAGCTGAGTTGGCGTTATATGTGATTGTGTAGCTTGCGCCGGCTCGAGTGACCGCAACAGAATATGTAGTAGATGAACCTCCCGATAAGGCAGTCACAGCAAAAGAAATATTCTCTGTTGTTCCTGCAGCAACAGAGAGAACTTCCGTATCTGATGCCATCGCAATAGTTCCGAAAGAATTAGTTCGTTTCATGTCGGCCCCAGATGCACTCGCCATTGCAGTGAAGGTTGCTGATGACGAGGCATTGGGAATAGTCAGTGAATAGCTCGTTACTGCGGGATCAAAGGAGGGAGAGAGGGTTCCTACATCAGCAGACAACGCATCTAACGTTGACGCCGAAGACATGTTGAGCGCAGCAAAGCCATCTGCAGCAGCCACACCGCCAATATTGATACCGGCGGCACCAATTAAGAGTCGGCTATCTGTTCCGTTGTATAGCGCGTCGCCAACAATGGCGTTAACAACTGCTGGAGCATTGCGGCCAATTCCTTGCCAAGCAGAACCATCCCATCGCGCAACACCACCAGAAGTTCCGGTCACACCAGGAAATGAACCAGCGACAAACACCTGTGAACCGATTGCATTGATTGACCTCACGACAGCACCAGTTCC
>CAIZMV010000204.1 GCA_903934195.1 uncultured Acidimicrobiaceae bacterium
ATCATGAAGAGCTGAGTTATCTCTGTTGCTGCGTCATAGTTGTAATCAGCGGCCTTGTTCACCAACATCACACATGAACCAACAGCTAGAGCAGTTACGACGACATCAGTACCCACGCCAGAAATTGAACAATATGGAGAGGAATACGATGCGATGGAAATTGTCACTTGCCCATCGCCACTTCCACCGGAGACAACTGGAATGAAGTCAAGTCCGACATATGCGCCTGTGGGAGTTGTCACAGACAATGCTGCCTGGCTGGATCTGGCAGTCACAGTGACTGTCTGCGACGCGTGTGCACTGTTGTAGTTGTAATCCCCTGCTTGGTCAACATTGATAATGCAGTCACCTACTTCGGCAAACGTGACAGCTGACCCACTAGTAGTGCCAGAGATTGAACACACACTAGAAGACATCTCATCAATGCTGATGATTCTGCTCTTGCTACTAGAACCTCCCGACACTGTCACCGTGTATGGCGTACCGCCCACATGATGATTCACGGGCGCGGTCGAGGTAAATGCCAAAGGCGTCTGATCATCGCGCGGTGTCACAACCACTGTTTGGGAGAGACGTGCTGCTTCGTAGTTTGCATCACCCGGTTGTTCTATGTTCAGGATGCAATTTCCGACGCCAATAAATGACACCTTTCCCGTCGCCGCATATTGGGAGAGATTGTTGCCAGCAATAGAACATACTGATGACGAACTCGGATCAATTGTGATTTGTTTACTTTTGCTTGAAGACCCACCTTGCACCCACGGTTGGTATATCGGGGCCCCGATGTGCGGATTTACCGGTGCTGTTGTGTGAAAGAAATACAACGGAGTTTGCAACCGTCTCGTAACCTCAATGGTCAAGGGAACTGACGTAGTTGACCCAATTCCATCAGTCGCTTTCACTAAAGCCTCGTAGATACCTACCGTCTTATCAGCGGCCACCGAAACAACACCACTGCTATCGACGGAGACCCCCGACAATGCAGACCCACTTGTGTTTGTCACACTCCACGTGTAAGTAGGCGTTGACGAAAGGGTCATGTCTTGCGTGATTGGCAAGTTTCCTTTTGCGGCAGTAAATGGTTCTGTACTCGCAGCCACTCCAAATGATGTTGTCAGTGTTGATTGTCCACCTGAAATCTCAGGGCGTTCGTAATAAATAATGGAAACGACCCCAGAGCCACCGTTTCCGCCCCGACTCAATGTTGCATCAGGGGTAATGGTGCCATCTGTTTCAAGAATTCCGCCACCAGCACCGCCGCCACCGCCGTAGTTTGCTAGTCCGGCTGTTGCTGCTGTTCCTGATGCAGTGAGCGGATTGTACGAAGCAGATGCACCGCCACTGGATGTCACTAACGAAGGAACCGTTGGGAACTTGAATTGACTACTACTAAAGCTAAAGACACCTTGCAGTCGAGAACCTCTCGTCGGCTTTGCATTGATAAACAAACCACCACCGCCACCTCCGAATGGAGAGATTGAAACACTGTCTGGGTAGAACGGCATTCGCCATCCACTAGCACCAAGGGCGCAATTCAATAACCAATCAGTTCCGCATGTGAGCCCACCGCCTGAAGCCCACTTACTATTGGCATACGTGTATCCGGCTCCACCGCCACCACCTGATAAGTACTCCGATGCAGTTGATGTGTCCAAAATGTACGAATCTGCAATGCCAACTCCACCGTCGCCCCCTGCTTCTGTCACCGCAAGTTTTTGAGATCCGCCGCCTTGGTAATACATGGTTCCTACTGCTGCACCAAAGGGACTCCCGTGCAAAGTTGGCCTATTCTGTGCTATCTGCCCGCCCTCAATCGGCGCCGCAGCACCGCCACCAGCACCACATGCAACAGAATTATTGTTCTCGTCGGCCGAAAGACATTCGTAACTGCCGACCGAATCGGTTGTATTTCCACCACCGCCTGTGCCGCCACCGGCCCAGCCAATGTTTTCTATCTGTGATGCGTGACCATTTCCGCCATTGCAGTTTGGAATACACGAAATTGGAACGGATGCACCACCAATACCAACAGTGATGGCATATGACTGCCCCGGAGTAATGACAGGAAGTTTGTTGAGATACATTGCACCTCCGCCGCCACCACCGCCAAAGTATGTGCCGCCTGCTCCACCGCCACCAACGGCTAACACTTGACCAGTGGTAACACCAGCCGGTGCCACCCATGTGCACGACGCATCACTCACACCATTAGATGTGAACGTCACTTTTGTGTATCGATGAAGTTTGCGATCGCTCGACACCCGGGGCGCACTGACGAATTCATCTGACTCGCCCAGATAGTTGCGACCAATTTCTGTTGTAGTAGAAACCGAACCCGATGTACATCCTGTTGAGGCAGATACTGCCTGTGGAGATTCGACAGCGACCAGGACAAGGGAACTTACTGCGAGCACAAACGCGAGCCCGATAGACCCACCATTACGAGAGAAGGAACCAGAAACCATACATGGAACTTAGTACCAGTTGGTACCGCATTCCAACGATTCTCCCTCTATTTCATGGGTTTAAGCAACGCTCGCAGACTAAACATCGTGGCTGACAGCCACTGCTCATCCCCGCCAACGTCAGTAGCCAGGTCGACGGTGGCGCGTCCGAGGGCTAGAGTCCCAATCCATTGGGCGATTCCAAGCAACGATTCTGTCGGAGCAATCAGACCTTTGTCGACAGCAACCTGCAACGTGCCGGCCATGTACTCGTCTCCGCGCATTTGAGTGTCAGCTATCGATGCTGCAAGGACGGGAATTGTTTGTGCAGCTGCCATGGTGGCGATACGGCGGCGGCGGTTCTGTTTTCCATCTTCACTTCCGGCAATCCTCAAAATAGATTCAATCGCACCAAGAATGACTTCAGCACTCTCCGCTTGAGAGACGAACTCTCGTGTCGTCTTATTCGTTACTGTCAATTGTTCCAACAATCGCTGAACTTCAACAGCCGCAATCAGCCCTTCACGATTATGAAAATGGTGATACACAGAACTGCGAGACACGCCAGCTTTTTCTAAGACACGGATGACATTGAACTGGACAGGCCCAACTTCATCTAATTCGGCAGCTGCAAACGAAACGATGCGATCAATGGTTTCAAGACCATCGCTTCTCTTTCGTTTCGGCTCACTCATGGAATCTGAGCATACGCCTATAGCGAAGGCAGTTACTGCTTAGGTAAACGTTCGGCCCGCAGTGCAGACCTGCGCACCTTGCCGGCATCGTCTCGTAGAGCGAAATCTACATACTCAAACGTGCGCGGCACTTTGTATATAACTAACCGTTCGCCGAGGAACGTCTTCAAGTCCGCTTCACTGATTTCAGATGGGTCTGCTTCCACAATTGCGTGAATCACATTGCCCTTGTCTTCATCAGGAAATCCGATAACTGCGCACGACTTGATGGCTGGGTGTTCCTGTATCGCCGATTCAATTTCTGCTGGATAGATATTGGCACCGCCAGACAGAATCATGTCTGCTGCGCGGTCACCTAAGTACAGATACCCCTCAGCATCGAGATACCCCATGTCTCCGAGCGATTCCCAACCGCCTTCTAACGTGCGTGCAGTGGCACCCACGTATTTGTATGTGGGTGTTTCACGCAGACTGCGCATCCATACTTCGCCCATCTCGCCTACTGGAAGTTCTGCGCCATCTTCATTTGTGATTTTCACTGTGCCCGGAACTGTTTTACCCACAGAGCCACGATGAGCTAACCATTCGTGGCCAGTGATCACGGTTGCGGTTTGTGCTTCGGTGCCTGCGTACAGTTCGAAAATTCGCTCTGCACCCAACCAATCAATCCACTCTTGCTTCAACCATTCAGGACACGGTTCAGCAAGATGCCACACCACTTGCAAACTAGAAAGGTCATACGAGAGCCGCTCTTCTTCTGGCAATCGTGTGATGCGTTTCATCATCGTTGGCACCATGTACAACACAGTGCCTTTGTACTTCTCAATTGCTTCCAAGGTTCCTGTTGCATCAAAACGTGGCAACAGCACAACGTGTAATCCGTTCAGCCATGCTTGGCAGCTCCATACTGCTGGACCATTGTGATACAGCGGCCCAGGCATCACTAGACATCCGCCCTTTTGCATCAACAGTGGCAATGGCGCATCTGGGTCTAGCGCTGCTGGGTCGCCTGAAACAATAAGTTTTGGCCGACCAGTGCTTCCTCCCGATGTTGGAGCCTTCCAAGCCTTAGACACGACATACGAAAGGGGTGATGCATCGGCATCAGGTGCACGAAAACCGGTTGGTACGCACACACGATTTGCGACTGAGCCTTCTTCAACTCCGATAACCGCTGACGAATTAGCAAGATCAATGATGGCGTCAAGTTCTCGTTGCGGAAGACGCGATGAGATGGGTTGTGGCGTTGCACCTAACCGCCACGCAGCAATGTAGGCGATAAAGAAATCAATGCTGTTTGGAACAGCAACTGTGACCATGTCATCTTCACGAACTCCGCGTTCATGCAAATACACAGCAAGGTTGTATCCGGCCTTCAACAATTCAACTCGCGACATCGAGTCCCCTGCACAGGTAATGGCCGGTGCGAGCGGGTCTTCAGCGGTGAGATCTTCCAGACGTTGAATAAACGAAATCATGCACTGAGTTCTATCCCATTACTGGCGAGTAGTCGCCACCGAAGGACTACAGAATGAGCGACAGCAGCGGAAGCGACACAAACGAAACAAGCGTGCCAACTCCGACCATAAAGGCAACCAATTCAGCTGACAGCCCTGCACCTACCGCCACAACACCAGCAGTAACCATTGGTGGTGCAGCGGCCTGCAAAATTGATGTTGACCATGCAAGTTCTTGTGGCGACCCAACTAAGACAGCAACTACATAGACAAGCCCAGGAAGTACCGCCATCTTTGTTATGAGACCGAATAAAGCTGGCACCTGAACGGAACGATTGACACTTAATGTGAAACGTAAACCCAATGCACACATTGCCACGGGGGCAACAGTCTTCCCGATGCCATTGAGAACTGGGTACACATCATCGGGAAGTTCGATAACTCGAAACACGAGACTTGCAATCAGTGCCAAGAATGGCCCAAAGCGCACGAGCCGATTCAGAATTGATCTCCAGCCACCTTCGCCAGCACCGTACGTACTTGCAACAAACGAGCCCCACAATGCAAGACCAACAAAAGTGCCCACTTGGTCATACGCAATGGCAGATGCGAGATGGTCTGCACCTAGCAAACTCTCCACCATACCAAGACCAAGAAAACTTGTGTTACCGAGAACACCAACAAGCAACAATGCTCCGGTGAGAGATCGATTCCATTTGAGTATCCGCGAAGCAGTTAACACAGCGGCAATCGCCGCCAGCATCACTGACCACGCCACAGCAATTGGCAGAACAACATCAGCATCAAATGTGACCTTGCTGATCTTTGCGATGATTACAGCAGGCAAAGCCACTTGCAACACATACTTGTCTGCCAACGCTGTCACCACAACGGGAACTGGTCGAATAGTTCGTACAAGCCACCCAAGTAGAAAAGCACCAATTACGAGAGCAAGCACTCGAGAAAATCTACTAGCGAAGACCCTTCACGGTCATGATGATGGCAACCAGGAATACAACAGTGCTCACAATGTCAATGAATGCGACAGTACGCAATTTGATGCCCACCATTCCCGACAACAACAGATGGCGCGAGATTGGTCGGATTGCCAAGAGAGCGATAACGCCAACTTTCTGAGCGCGGGGATTCCACATCAATATCTTCCGTGATATCCGAGACTTCATTGCCAATTGGCGGCCACGCCTTCGCCCAAGATCAAACCAGTGCCAATCAGTAATTGATAAACGAATACCAATCAAAGTGACAAACACGAAAGGGTTTGTTCCGCCAGCCGCAAGCAGGAGAAATGGAATTCGTGGACTCAGTAAAGACAAAACTAAAGGAGCTTTGAAGAGAGCCGGGCTGAGAACCGTCCCAATTCCGGAGACGATTGAGATGACCGAAATCGGCCGTAGGGCGCGCTCGCCAACAATCGTGCTGACCAGGGGGTGGATCCTCACAAGCACAATGTTGTTATGTCGAAATTACAAAACGGCGGTGTTTAGGTTTGCGCTACATGACTTTTAGGTGAACCCTCAACATGATGTGACAAGTGGCTGTGTGAGACAATGAGCCATGGCTACCCACAACGTTTCGTCCCCAATTCTTGGCACGGTCTTCAAGATCACTGTGAAGCCGGGTGACACAGTGCGTGCCAACCGTGAGATTCTGATTCTGGAATCAATGAAGATGGAACACCCTGTTGAGGCAGGCGTTGAAGGAACAATCGCAGCAGTGTTAGTAGCTGAAGGCGACACCATTTCTGCTGGCCAAGTGCTGGTTCATATAACTCCAGGCGTTATTGCAGATGTCACTGCCACTGAAGCTTCCGATGTAACTGCAACTGGTGAGCGTGCCGACCTTGCTCGATACCGCGACCGTCGGCACCTCACTACAGACGATGCTCGCCCAGAGGCAGTGGCACGCCGTGCCGCAAAGGGGCAACGCACTGCACGCGCCAACATTGCAGACCTCGTTGATGATGGTTCATTTGTTGAATACGGATCATTTGCCGTAGCAGCACAACGTCAACGCAGAACTCTTGACGACCTGATTCGCAACACACCAGGCGATGGTCTAGTTGGCGGGCTAGCAACCGTAAACGGCGCACAGTTCGATGAAGATGCGTCACGAGTTGCTGTGGCGTCGTATGACTACACAGTTCTGGCCGGCACACAAGGTTCGTTGAATCACAAGAAGAAAGACCGACTCTTTGCTGTGGCGGAACAACTTCGTTTGCCATTCATTTTGTTTGCAGAAGGTGGTGGAGGGCGCCCTGGCGACACAGACTCCCCCGGGGTTGCTGGTCTTGACTGCTTGGCGTTTGCGTACTTTGCTCAATTATCAGGCCTTGTACCAATAGTGGGCATTACATCGGGCTATTGCTTTGCAGGTAACGCAGCATTGCTCGGATGTTGCGATGTGATTATTGCTACAGAGAATTCGAATATCGGCATGGCTGGCCCAGCAATGATTGAAGGCGGCGGACTCGGATCAGTGAAGCCAACAGACATTGGCGACATCAATGTGCAAACTGCAAATGGTGTTGTAGATATTCGTGTTGCAAACGAAGAAGAAGCCGTTGCGGCAGCAAAGCAATACTTGTCGTACTTTCAGGGCCCTTTGTCAACATGGACCAGACACCCTGACGATGTGATGCGTGGGTTGATACCCGAACAGCGCACACGCGTGTACGACGTGCGCACCGTGATTGATGCATTGGCAGACATTGGAACTGCGCTTGAATTACGCCCTACGTTCGGCATCGGAATTCTCACAGTGTTCATGCGAGTCGAGGGTCGCGTGATTGGTGTTATTGCAAACAATCCAGCGCACCTTGGTGGCGCAATTGATTCCGATTCCTCAGATAAGGCATCACGATTCATTCAACTCTGTGATGCATATGACATTCCGATTATCAGTTTGTGTGACACCCCAGGTTTCATGGTGGGGCCAGATGCAGAACAGACTGCACAAGTGCGCCACTTTGGGCGCATGTTCGTTACTGCTGCCAGCATCACGGTGCCATGGATCACCATTGTGTTGCGTAAGGGCTACGGTCTCGGTGCGCAAGCAATGGCTGGTGGCAGCTTCCATGCAAACACCATGACCGTTTCATGGCCAACTGGCGAGTTTGGCGGAATGGGCCTTGAAGGCGCAGTGCGACTTGGGTACCGCAAAGAACTCGAAGCAATTACTGATGATGCAGAACGTGCGGCGCTTGAAGCAAAGTTGATAGCAAGCGCTTATGAACGAGGAAATGCACTGAACATGGCAAGCCATGTGGAGATTGATGATGTCATTGACCCAGCAGAGACACGTGCACGCATCTTGTCGATTATCGGCAGAGGCACTTCATGGCGTCAGCGCACGGGCAAGAAACGCCCAATGGTTGATACCTGGTAACTAGAACGCAGCGAGTCCGTCGCGCAGTTGTTGTGCAAACTCTTCGTCTGTAATCACGTGTGCATCAGCTGCAATCTTTTCGTGAATCGCTGCAGCATTGGCTCTACCGACAACTGTGCCACCCAAAGCGGTTAGCAACGCACTTGTTGCTTCCACAACACGAGCGCCACCACCAGGTCCGGGTGTTGCGCCAATCACCATGGAACGCTTGCCAATGATTGGACCCTTCATAAACGGACGTGATGCCCAGTCGATGAGGTTCTTCGTTGCGCCTGAGTACGAACCGCTGTATTCAGGGCCGGCAATGATGACTCCGTCCGCCTCAGCAATGGCTGCACGCAGGGCCTCGACTATCGGCGGCACCGTGTCAGCGTCGAGATCTTGGTTGTACATCGGCAATTCAGCGATATCAAACAACGCGATTTTGGTGCCTTCTGGCGCCAGCGCCGGAAGGGCCTTCAGAATGCGTGTATTAAAAGAATCGGCCCGTAACGAACCTGAGAAAGCAATAAGAGTTGTCATTGCCGATTGACGCTACGGACACCATGCTCCGTATCCCACATGGTGACTATGAGATCTTCACCACGAACTTCAACAAGGTGCATTGAAGAAATATCTATTTCGTAAAAGACACCATTTTCGGGCGTCTCAGGCCGCCAAGCCAGCACCCGCTCTGGCGCTAGTGAGCATGCAAACCCAGAAATGACAGCGTCTCCCCCTTCAAGCGATTCCAACAGTGGGGCTGAATGGAGAGAGATTCGATGGTCTCGTTCAATGTCAATTCCTTTGCGTGACGAAGGCATACAGCCAAACCACAAGATCTCTTCGTTGTGCATGACGTTGATTCCACTGAGTCGAGGGGCGCCGTCACGATTCAATGTGCCAAGGACATGATGAGGGTGCCCCATGAATCGAGCAAGAATTGCTGCCGCAACGGCTGGCGCCTGTGTTTCAACTTCTGCCCATGTAGTCATTGGTTTCCACGATACGGGTGTCGGCGTGAAACAATGACGATGTGACTATTTCACCAATTTTCGACCCTTCAGCATGGCGCGAAGTGCCTGGCTTTTCATTCACTGACATCACGTATCACCGTGCAGTGGACCAAGGCACCGTTCGTGTGGCTTTCAACCGCCCAGAAGTGCGCAATGCGTTTCGTCCACACACAGTTGACGAGCTGTACACGGCTCTTGATCACGCACGCATGACAACTGACGTTGGCTGTGTATTGCTGACAGGAAATGGGCCGTCACCTAAAGATGGCGGCTGGGCATTTTGCAGCGGTGGCGACCAACGCATTCGTGGCAAAGATGGTTACAAGTACGCCGATGGCGACACACAAGACACTGTTGATCGTGGACGTTCTGGCCGCTTGCATATTTTAGAAGTACAACGCCTGATTCGTTTTATGCCAAAAGTTGTCATCAGTGTTGTACCCGGCTGGGCAGCCGGCGGTGGACACAGTTTGCATGTGGTGTCTGACCTCACACTTGCAAGCCGCGAACATGCGCGCTTCAAACAAACAGATGCAGACGTTGCCTCATTCGATGGCGGATACGGTTCTGCTTACCTTGCCAAAATGGTTGGCCAGAAGTTTGCTCGTGAGATCTTCTTCCTGGGCCGTGAATACTCAGCAGACGACATGAAGGCCATGGGTGCCGTGAACGAAGTGGTTCCGCATGCAGACCTTGAAAAAGTTGCACTTGAATGGGCAAAGGAAATCAACGGCAAAAGCCCAACAGCGCAACGTATGTTGAAGTTTGCTTTCAACCTTGTTGATGATGGTCTTGTTGGTCAGCAAATCTTTGCTGGCGAGGCAACCCGCCTTGCGTACGGCACAGACGAAGCAGACGAAGGTCGCGAATCTTTCTTGGAAAAGCGTGCACCTGACTGGTCGCCATTTCCGTGGTACTACTAATTCACTTCCTTACATGATTATTCATGTCACTGATGGGTCTGACCCGCGGCTAGACCCATTTCGTTGGCGTGACAGACAACTGGCAAGCAGGCTTGATCGGCTTGATGCAGTGGGTGCTGGCATGTTTGTTGCCGAGGGCGACTTGGTAGTAGACCGAGCAATTGAATTGCACTACGAAGCCATTGCGCTTTTGTGTGATGAACCAACCGGAATTCGCCTAGCTGATTCAGTTGATGAATCTGTTCAGGTGTTCATTGGTTCAGAACAATTACGTGGCGATGTGACCGGCCTTGGTGTCCCCTTACGTGCAACCGGGCTGTTTCGCAGGCCAGCTCTTGCATCTGCACATGATGTGCTGTCTCGCGCGACCCGTGTTGTGGTGGCAGAAGAGATTGATAACCCCACCAACTTAGGAGCCATTGTGCGAAGTGCAGTGGCGCTTGGGTGGGATGCAATTGTGTTGTCGGCAGGAAGTGCAGACCCGTTAGCTCGCAGAGCGCTACGCGTATCAATGGGTTCAGGGCTATCGGTCCCGTTTGTGCGGTTAGCCCAAAATGAGAACATCGGGAAACTATTGCAGCAACACAACTACGTGTCGTATGCCATGACGCCTGATATTTCTGCTACGTCGCTTTCATCGGTCACTGTTACGCCTGGGCAGAAGACAGCGCTACTTCTTGGCAGCGAACGTGACGGGCTGGAACAAGTCACGATGACTGAAGCCACTCATGTTGTTCGCATACCAATGCACGGCGGCATTGATTCACTCAACGTTGGGGCGGCAGCAGCAATTGCCATGCACGCCCTTGGTCCTGATTCACATCACGCCTAACTAGACGTTGCGCATTGCCTCGGCTGCGTTCACCATGTAATTCGCAAGTTCTGTGGTGACATGCTCTCGATATACCTCATCCACTTCTGGGATGGTCTGCTCAATAGCTGATGCCATATGCATCAACCAATGGTCGCGTTCTAATGCACCAATCACAAACGGGTTATGTCTCATGCGAAGTCGAGGGTGGCCCCGCTCTTGCATGTACGTATCGGGTCCTCCCCAATACTGAATAAGGAATAATGCAAGGCGTTCACGTGCTGCCTTTGTTTCACTACCTTCCGGATACAACGGCAACAGCACCTGATCAGTTTCTATGCCATCGTAAAAAGCGTCTACGAGGTGAATGAAGAAGTCGGGCCCTGCAATCTCATATAGAGATTTATTGTCCGACGTTTCTGACATGAGTTAGAAAAACTCTGGCTCTTCCCAACCAGGGAAAATTGTCGGAAGACCACCGCTCACCTTGTCTGGGTACACGGCCGCACGCTTTTCGAGGAAACTGACAACACCCTCTTTTGAGTCGGCGCTACGACCACGTTGTTGAATACCGCGCGAATCCGCACGATGCGCTTCCATTGGGTGAGAAGCACCCAACATGTGCCACAACATTTTTCGCGACATTGCAACAGAGACTGGAGCAGTGTTGTCTGCAATTTCACGGGCGACTGCAATGGCTGCAGCCATTAGGTCATCCGGTGCATGCACACTGCGCACTAGACCGCCGGCCAATGCTTCTGATGCTGGGAAGACTCGACCAGTAAATACCCATTCTGTTGCTTGAGAAATTCCAACTAGGCGTGGCAAGAAGTACGAAGAACATGCTTCAGGGACAATTCCGCGCTTTGCGAACACAAACCCAAACTTGGCGGTGTCACTTGCAAGACGAAAGTCCATCGGCAGGGTCATGGTGACGCCGACTCCAACAGCTGGTCCGTTTATGACGCCGATAACAGGCTTCAAGCTTTCGTAGATGCGCAACGAAACAAGTCCACCACCATCGCGAGGCACACCCTGCTTTGTTTGCACGTCACTGCCGCCCTTAGCGAAAGTGTCTCCACCCGAAGAGAGGTCTGCGCCAGCACAGAACGCACGGCCAGCGCCAGTGAAGATGACAACTTTGACATCGTCGTCGGCATCGGTGATGTCTAGTGCCGCGATAATTTCGTACATCATGCGCCCTGTAAACGCATTCAACTTGTCTGGTCGATTCAGAGTGATTGTGGCGATGCCATCTTTAATGTCGAGGAGAATATCTTGAAAATCCATACCACGACCCTAGCGATATGGGCTGATGTGTCAGTAGTTCGACTAGACGTCGAGGAATTTGCTGGAGGCAACACCAGAGCCAACGCCGCCAGCAGTTGCACCAATGATCAACAACGCAATCATGACGCCGTTCAAATACGAATCAGGAACCACTAGCGAGCTAACGCCAGTACCTGCTTTGAAACCAGCAACACCGGAGGTCCATGCGCTATTCAATGTCCACAAACCGACACAAGAAAAGATGGCGCCAACAAGACCTTGGATGAGGCCCTCCAGAATGAACGGCACTCGAATAAACCAGTCCGTGGCACCCACCAACTTCATCACTTCAATTTCACGTCGTCGAGCAAAAATGGCTGTGCGAATAGTGTTCCAAATAAGAATCACCGCAACCGCGAGCAGGACTAAAGACATTGCAATGGTGACCGTCCGCACGAATCCGGACAACGTGGAGATGACATCAAACTCATCTTCGGCAAGGGATACACCAGCGACTCCGGGGAGCGTTCGGTATTGATCCGCAAGGCTACGTACCAATTCAGGGTCAGTTGTTTTCGGCACAACTTTGAATTGCGATGGAATGGTCTCTATCGACAACAGACTCAATGTTGTGGAATCGCCAGCGAACACACGCTTAGCCTCTTCAAAACTTCCGGCCTTGTCGAGATACGTAAGTTTCGGAACATCAATAATGTTCGGTTGCGACTTCAAGTTCTGTTCGACAAATTTCAGTGCCTCAGGTGTTACGTCAGGACGAACGAACACAATCATGCCGACATCTCCACGCCATTGAACAAGCAGATTGTCGAATGCACGCTGCATAAGGAACGTTGCACCTACAAGTAGGAGTGAAACCGCCGAAGTGATGATTGCTGCCACAGACAACGTGACGTTGCGACGAAAGCTCGCTATGGTTTCGCGAAATGCGTAGGAGATGCGCTGAATCATTCGTAGACCCCGCGTTCTTGGTCACGCACAATGACGCCACGGTCAAGCTGAATGACTCGCTTACGCATGGCATTTACAACGCGGTGGTCGTGGGTTGCCATTACAACAGTTGTGCCAGTGCCATTAATGGCTTCCAGGAGGACCATGATGCCTTCACCGGTTGATGGGTCAAGGTTTCCGGTGGGCTCATCGGCCAACAAGATAAGTGGGCGGTTCACGAACGCCCGGGCAATGGACACTCGCTGCTGCTCTCCACCTGAAAGTTGGTGAGGAAGACGATCTTGCTTATCGCCAAGACCCACAAGTTCTAGAACTTGGGGAACCTGCTGGGCAATGATGTGGCGTGGTTTGCCGATGACTTCCAAAGCGAACGCAACGTTCTCGAACACGGTTTTGTTTGGCAACAACTTGTAGTCCTGGAACACGTTGCCCATGGTGCGGCGCAAAAATGGAATCTGGCTATTTGCCATTTCATTGATATTGCGACCAGCCACCCATACGTTGCCGCGTTCCGGACGTTCCTGGCGATTCATCAGGCGAAGAAGTGTTGATTTTCCTGAACCAGACGGCCCCACAAGGAACACAAATTCGCCCTTTGGAATATCAAAAGAGGCATCACGTACGGCCGGCGTTTCAGAGCCATAGACCTTGGAGACATTTTCGAGACGAATCATGAAGAGACCCAACCTAGCAATGCACGACTATCCCGCGAGTGCGGGCAGGAAACCCATACAGGCATTACTCTGCTTGCCCCCTGCGCCAACGCAGGAAGCCCTCCATAAAGGAATCAAGGTCGCCATCAAGAACCGCGGCAACGTTGCCAGATTCCACTTCTGTTCGAATGTCTTTCACCATCTGATACGGCTGAAGTACGTATGAACGAATCTGACTTCCCCAACCCACCTGTGCGGGTTTACCAGCAATGCGATCTTTTTCGTTCTGGTGTTCTTCTTCAATCTTGGCAACAATCATTGCCTTCAAACGCGTCAATGCTTTTTCGCGGTTCTGTAACTGACTACGTTCTTCTTGACTCGTCGCAACAGCACCAGTCGGTTCGTGAATCAGGCGAACTGCTGAAGAAGTCTTGTTCACGTGCTGACCACCAGCACCAGATGCGCGGAACACTTCCATGCGAATTTCTGCTTCATTTACTTCAAGATCTGGGGCATCCATCACCGGCCACACCTGCACGCTTGCAAAACTGGTTTGGCGTCGGCCTTGGTTATCAAACGGGCTAATGCGTACAAGGCGATGAGTACCGCGCTCTGAAGTCATGAGGCCGTATGCATAACGGCCCTTGATTGTGAATTCAGCCGACATGATTCCGGCTTCAGTGCCAGGACTCACATCGTCAACATCTACAACAAAACCTTTGCGCTCGGCCCAACGAGTGAACATGCGCATCAACAGTTCGGCCCAGTCCTGTGCGTCAACTCCACCATCTTTGGCATTGATTTGCACTATGGCATCCGCGCCGTCATGTTCGCCAGTGAACAAACTGCGCATCTCCAGAACTCCGAGTTCAGCCGCAACATGTGCAATACCCGCAGCGATGTCTGCCTCTTGTGAAGAGTCATCGATTTCACGAGCCATCTCATGGAGAACATCAAGATCATCAAGCTCAGCACGCATTGCCTCGTACGCATCAAGGTCAGCGCGCAAATTCGAATACTCCCCTGTTACTCGCTTTGCGACATCTTGGTCGTCCCACAAGTCAGGTCGTGACACCTCTATTTCAAGCTCAGAAATGCGGGCACGCGTTTGGTCAATATGCAAATACTCGTGCGATTCAGCAATACGAGTTGCTAGTTCGCGAAGGTCGGAAGTGAAATCACGCATGACGAGTTATTGCTCGGATTTCGACAGTCAGGCGGCAGCGCCGTGGCACATTTTGTATTTTTTGCCGGAATTACACGGACATGGCGAGTTACGTGGCGTGTTAGACCAGTCACTTGCATCTTTCACGATGGGCTTGCGCACTTCTTCTTCAGGTTGGGCAAGTAGCGAATGATCAACATCATCACTTGCTAAAGCAGCAGCGGTAAAACCATCAGTAGTCACGTTGTCGCTACTTGTTTCAATGAGGTTTTGCACTTTGAGAACTGGCTGTTCTTCATTCACAACCTGAACGTGCATCACGTAACGAACAAAGTCCTGAGCAATGCCGGTCATCATCTGACCAAACATCTCGTATCCCTCGCGTTGCCATTCAGTAAGAGGGTCTTTCTGGCCCATGGCTCGCAAGTTGATTCCCTCTTGCAAGTAGTCCATCTCTTCAAGATGTTCACGCCAACGTTGATCAATGATGCTGAGCATGACTTGGCGTTCAATCTGACGCAATGTCTCTGAACCCAGCTCTTCTTCACGCATTTGATAATGCTTATTTGCATCAGCCATCACGAGGTCATAAATGGCGTCAGTCCCAGAACATTGATCAATTTGGTCTGCAGTGATTGTTGCTGGCCAGTAGCCAGACAACTCAAGCTCTAAACCGTCAACGTCCCATTCATCACTTGCCTCAGAGACACAATGAGTTTCAATCAGCGAGTCAACGGCCTCAGCGAGATATTCCATAGCAGCAACCTTGAGGTCTGCGCCCGACAAGATCTGATCGCGGCGCATGTAAATAACTTTGCGCTGCTCATTCATTACTTCGTCGTATTTCAAGACGTTCTTACGAATTTCACCATTGCGTTGTTCAACAGTCGTTTGCGCACGCTCGATGGCTTTTGTGACCATTTTTGCTTCAATAGCTTCATCATCTGGTAACGCACGACCCATGACCCAACTAAGAGCTCCGGTGGCGAATAGTCGCATGAGTTCGTCATCAAGGCTGAGATAAAAACGACTTGCTCCAGGGTCACCTTGGCGTCCAGCACGACCACGCAACTGATTGTCGATTCGGCGGCTGTCGTGACGCTCTGTTCCGAGCACGTAGAGACCACCAACAGCGCGAACCTTATTGCCCTCTTCGATGCATTGCGCTTTCTGCAGCGGCAACAATTCGTCGTAACGGGCTTGCGCAGCTTTGCGAGCAGCCTGGAATTCTTCTGGCATCTCTGCAATTGGTGCTGGCAGTGCAAAGTCGTCAACCAGCAGGTCTGGGCTTACGCCTTCAGACAAAACTTGCTGGCGCGCAAGAAGTTCGGGGTTTCCACCAAGCAAAATGTCAACGCCTCGACCAGCCATGTTTGTTGCAACCGTGACTGCGCCGAGTCGGCCGGCTTGGGCAACAATCAGCGCTTCACGAGTGTGCTGTTTTGCATTCAAAATCTCATGTTTGATGCCACGCTTGGAAAGTTCGCGCGACAGGTGTTCGCTCTTTTCAACGCTGATAGTGCCGACAAGAATTGGTTGACCCTTTGCGTTTCGCCCAGCAATATCTTCAACAACAGCGCGAAATTTAGAATCTTCAGACTTGAAAATGAGGTCTGGTTCATCTTCGCGCACAACATTACGGTTGGTTGGAATTGGCACAACATTCAGATCGTAGGTGTTTACCAATTCAGCTGCTTCTGTTTGTGCAGTTCCAGTCATGCCTGCAAGCTTGTTGTACATGCGGAAGTAGTTCTGCAGAGTAATGGTTGCAAGAGTTTGGTTCTCTTCGTTGATGCGTACGCCTTCTTTTGCTTCAACAGCCTGGTGAATACCTTCGCTCCAACGACGGCCCTCCAAAATACGGCCTGTGAATTCATCGACGATCTTTACGTCGCCACCATCAACGATGTAATCCTTGTCGCGTCGGTATAGCTCTTTAGCCCTCAGAGCCACAGACAATTGGTGAACCAAGTTCTGCTGAATAGCGTCATACAAGTTGTCAAGACCAAGCTCTTTTTCAACTTTTTCGATACCAAGTTCAGTCGGAACAACAATTCGCTTGTCTTCTTCTACTTCGTAGTCAACATCGCGCTGCAAGATACGAACAATGGACGCGAACTTGTAATACATGTTTGCCGCATCAGCAATTCGACCCGAAATAATGAGAGGCGTACGCGCTTCGTCGATGAGGATGCTGTCTACTTCGTCAACAATGGCAAAGTTGTGGCCACGTTGCACCTTGTCATCAAGCGAAGCAGCCATGTTGTCGCGCAAATAGTCGAAACCAAATTCGTTGTTTGTTCCGTACGTAATGTCGCATGCATAGTCCATTCGCTTTTCGGCTGGAGACTCACGACGGCCAGGAATAACAAGACCAACATTGAGTCCCATGAACTGGTGAATACGCCCCATCCATTCGGCGTGAAAACGGGCTAAGTAATCGTTGACTGTGATGACGTGGACACCATTGCCAGACAAGCCATTGAGGTATGCAGGCAAAGTAGACACAAGGGTCTTTCCTTCACCAGTCTTCATTTCTGCAACCCAACCAAAGTGAAGCGCTGCCCCACCCATGAGCTGGACATCGAAATGGCGCTGTCCGATTACGCGGCTGGAAGCCTCGCGCACCACTGCAAATGATTCAACAAGAAGGTCATCAAGGGACTCGCCCCGCTCAAGACGTGATCTGAATTCACCGGTCTTTGCTTGAAGAGCCGAATCGGTCAATGCAGCCATTTCCGACTCGAGTGCATTGATGTCTGGCACCAGGCCTTGGAGGGCTTTTACTCGCTTGCCGTCGCCGGCTCGAAGGACGCGGTCGAGAACTTTCATGCAGTGTCCAAGCCTACCTGCGCCCTTTGAAAGAGCCAGTTCGCCATACAAGCCAGAACCCAGCAATACTTGACGCCCATATGACCTCCAGAGCAGTTGACACAGTGATTTTTGACCTCGGAGGGGTGATTATGCGTAATGGCGGACCTCGCGACTTCACGCGGCGTTACCCCGACCATGACCCGGCCGTGGTGGCCGAAATTGTGATGGGCCCCCATCACCTTGACACCGACCACCAGTGGCACCGAGTAGAGCGTGGCGAAATCACGCTTGACGAGTGCCGAGCCATTACTAAACAGAAACTGGATGACGCAGGAATTGTCGCAACGGTGCCCGCTAATGCTCCTGCGTCGAGCGCTAACCCATTCAACTTTCAACTCAATGATGAGATGGTCGCCTTCATACATGACCTGAAGTCAGCGGGAATTCCGATTGGAATCCTGACAAACAACGTGAAGGAATTTCGCCCAATGTGGTGGCCGCTCATGGACTACGAAAACATTTTTGACACCATTGTTGATAGTCACGAGGTTCAAATTCGTAAGCCAAACCCTGCCATTTACGAACTCACAATGGCACGCCTCAATGCCACGCCAACTCGAACAGCTTTCCTTGACGACCTGCTTGCCAATGTGCACGCCGCCAATGCGCTTGGCATGCACGGCGTTCATGTGGAAGAAGACTCAGCAGGCGCAATAGCCACAGCCCGCGCTCTTGCTGGGCTCTCGTAATCTCCGTTGATCAGCCCCGAGGCTCCCTCTAAGTAAATTAGGCAACTGTTACTGTTTGTAGGTAATGAAGCGCTATTCCGCCAGCCTCCTTGACCCAGCTGGCACGCGCCATGTCGAATTGCGGGTGCGCACAAAAGCCACCTGGGGTTCAGACGCCTCAACTGTCACGGTTCGCTCAAGGGTTCGAACGCAAGCTGTACAAACCACCTCTGTTGCACTGCATTTGCGTGCCGATGCCATGCGCTCAATCCCCTCGGGTTCAGTTACTGCCCAGCTCACTCCGTCGCTTCATGAAGTGACGTTTGCTGTTGCCCCATCTGGTGAATGGAGCACATCAATATTCGCGGTAACACGCAGTCGCGGAGACAAGAACGTTGTCACGCATGCACTTCTTGCCGGCCGCGCAATGACATCCACAACCGTGAATCGCAAGGTGTATGTCTCTGTATCCACAATGGTCGCAACATTGCTCCTACTGATTGGTTCATTCATGGTGTCCAAATCATCAAGCGATAGAACCGTTTTTGCTGATCAAATCTCAATTGCACCACTTCAATCAACTGACTCAACAATCGCAGCACCAGCCACAACATTGCCTGCGCCCACAATTGCTCCACCAACCAAGAAATTCTCAGTGCTTCCGGCGAAGTCAGAATTTCCAGCAATGGAACCAAAAACAGAAGATGAACTTCTGGCTGGTGTTCCCAACGATGGCAAAACATGGATTGTGATTCCTCGCCTTCACCTACGCATGCAAATTGTCAGTGGAATCAGCGATGACAGATTGGCCCTCGGAGTTGGCTGGTACCGCAGAGGCCCCAAACCTGGAACTAATGGAAACATTGGTCTTGCAGGGCATCGCACCACATACCCAGCACCCTTTTTCTTCCTCGACAAAATGCGCGTCGCTGATTCTGTGATTCTCATCGTTGGCAATGAAATGCATCGGTACTTGGTGAAGGCGAACGAAGTTGGTGAACCGTATTACGTTGTGCAACCAAACAACATTGGCGTTCTTGCGTATCTCGGATATGACTCGGTGACATTAACAACATGCACACCAATAGGCACGACGAAAGAACGACTCATTGTGCACGCAAAGTTGATGAAGCGCTCGCCCTTCGAACGAAAGAATTGATATGACAGACGACGTCTCAACTACAAACAGCGACACGGCTGAAATTGCGCGCGAATCCATCATGTCAAAGATGGTGAGTCCACAGCGTGGGATAGTTCTTCCTGACCTCAAGTCACGTCGGCGTAAGTACAAAGCAGCAGATGTTGAACAAGCATTTCGTGACATTGCAGCGCAGGTTGACGATTATCAGACAACGGTCACTCAAGAAATCTTGCAACTACTAGCTCTCCTAATCACTGAAGTTCACCGTGAGACGACAACGCAACGCCAAGTAGCGGAAGCCGAAATCTCAGAGATGCGGGAAGAGATCAAACGTGAAGGTGCACTGATCATCTCGAATGCACAGCGTGAAGCGATGTCACTTGACCTCAAGATGGACGAAATCCGTCGCCTTGCAGCTGAAGTAACCAACGTTGCTAACAGCACGCCGCCCGCCTAGGTCGTCACACTGTGCGCGATGGCGCAATGCATACAACAGAAGTGGCACCAACCGCAACTAGCGCTTGAGTTGCGGCCCGAAACGTGGCGCCTGTGGTGACCACATCATCAATGATTAGTACATTGCGATGACGTCTTAGAGGCCGCGCAACAAACTCTGGAGAAATCAATCGTTCATCACGATCTAAGCCAGTTTGAGAAATCGTGTTGATACGCCTCAATAGTCGTTTGACAGGTAATGCCAGCAGAACACCCACATGACGCGCAATCAGCTCTGCGTGGTCCATTCCACGTTCGTGCTGATGACTCGTTGTTGTGGGCGCCCATGTCACCACGTCAACAGTGAAATAGTTCCAATTAACTGAATCAACAACTATGTCTGCCAAAACACGTGCGTTCAGACGTTTCCTGCCGTATTTGAGGCCCAACACGAGTTCTCGTGTGTGGCCTTCATGAGGTTCAATGCCCAATACATGAGTAGCAATTAATGCTCCCGTGTTTGAACGCATAACTTCAGTACGGTGTAGTTCCATGGCACAAGCTCCCCTTCGACCTCTGCGTGAACAGTTCACTGAACGCTTAATCAGATGTGTGGCAGGGCTTGCATGTTTTGGCACCGGAATTGCATTCTTCGTGCGCTCAGAACTGGGAGTTCCACCTTGGGATGTTTTTCATCAGGGAATTTCCAAACACACAGGCCTCGGACTAGGGACTGTGCTGATAATCGTTGCCTTCTTTGTATTGCTGTTATGGATTCCTCTTCGCCTTCGACCAGGCCTTGGAACCTTGCTGAACGCAATTGAAATTGGTTTGGTAGAAAACTTTGCCCAAGACTTGATACCCCATAGCGACAGCATGATCATTCGTATTGCGTACATGGTGACTGGCCTGTGCATTATTGCTGCCGGATCTGGTCTGTATATCGGCGCAGAATTTGGATCTGGACCACGTGACGGGTTGATGCTGGGACTCAATATGCGCTTCGGGGTCAGTGTTCGCGCTGCTCGCACGTTTGTCGAAATCACCGTGATGATTATCGGAATTTTCCTTGGCGGGCACATTGGAGTCGGAACATTTGTATTTGCACTTGGCATTGGCCCCATGGTGCAAATCACGCTTCGGCTATTCAAGATGTCGCGGGGCTCAATTGAGGCCGCAGCTGCAGAAGCCTCCGAGCAATAGGGCAACAAAAAAGGCCCCGGGTGAAACACCCGAGGCCTTTTTCAATCCGTCTAATTAGTAACGGTAATTCTCTGGCTTGAATGGACCTGAAGGGTTCATGTCCATGTATTCAGCTTGTCCGTCAGTGAGTTGAGTAAGCGTCACACCCAATGCGTCAAGATGCGCGAACGCAACTTTCTCATAAAGATGCTTTGGCAATACGTACACGCCAAGTGGGTATGCCTTCAAGTTGGTGAACAACTCAATTTGGGCAAGAACTTGGTTAGTGAACGAGCAGCTCATTACGAACGATGGGTGACCAGTTGCGCAACCAAGGTTGACAAGTCGACCTTCAGCCAAAACAATCACGGCGTGACCGTCTGGGAATGTCCAGAGGTCAGTTCCGGCCTTCAATTCATCACGCGTAGCACCGCTACGAGCAAGGCCAGCCATATCAATTTCATTGTCGAAGTGGCCGATGTTGCACACGATTGCGTTGTGC
>CAIZMV010000205.1 GCA_903934195.1 uncultured Acidimicrobiaceae bacterium
GCGCGTGAACTGCGCCAGCTAGAAATTGAGCACCCTGAACTAGTCGATGATTCATCACCAACGCTTTCGGTGGGATCTGCTGCCATCACAACGTTTGACCCAGTTGTGCATCGTGTGCCGATGACCAGTCTTGATAATGCAATGGATGAATCAGAATTACGCGCATGGGGTGACCGTGTTGCGAAGGGGCTTGGTGATCAGGCAGTTCGTTACGTGTGCGAACTCAAAATTGATGGTCTTGCAATCAGTATTCGTTATGAAAATGGCGCGCTTGTGCAAGCCGCCACTCGTGGTGATGGCAAAGTGGGCGAGGATGTCACCGCAAACGTGGCAACTATTTCTTCCTTGCCAAAGAAGGTTGCATCTGCCCCGGAAGTAGTGGAAGTACGCGGCGAAATCTTCATGTCAATTGCCGCGTTTGAAAAACTGAAAGCAGAACGCGAAGCAGAAAACCTTGAACGTGTCAGTAATGGTCGCTCGCCACTACCTGTGCCCGTAAATCCGCGAAATGCGGGTGCCGGAAGTTTGCGACAAAAAGATCCAACAATTACGGCAAAGCGCGACATGTCATTGTGGTCGTACCAGTTGGGCGAAGTTATTGGTGGTCCTGAATTTACGAGCCACCACGACACACTCGAGTTTTTGCGCACGCTTGGTTTTCCGGTCAACCCAGCAATCACCATTGTTGATTCCATTGAAGCGGTCACGCAGTTCTGTAATGAGTGGAAAGAACGTCGCCATGAATTGCCATATGAAATAGATGGCGTGGTAATCAAAGTTGATGACCTCAGTCAGCGCGAACAATTGGGTTTCACATCCCGTGCGCCTCGATGGGCAATTGCATTTAAGTTTCCACCAGAGGAAAAGCACACACTGTTGCTTGATATCCAGGTTTCTGTAGGACGTACTGGTCGCACCACGCCGTTTGCAGTGCTCGAGCCAGTGTTTGTGGGCGGGTCCACGGTGGGTATGGCCACATTGCATAACCGTGATCAGGTGGCGGCCAAGGATGTTCGGCCCGGTGACACGGTTGTTGTGCGAAAAGCTGGAGACGTAATCCCCGAAGTAGTGGGGCCGGTGCTGTCAAAGCGCCCGAAAAACTCGCAACCATGGGTGTTTCCTACTCAGTGCCCCTGCCCTGTGAAATCAACTCTGGTCAAGCTTGATGATGTCGCCGATACGCGATGCGTTGAGCCAAGTTGTCCGTTCCAACGCGACCAACGCATTATGTATTTCGCATCACGTGGAGCAATGGACATTGAAGGCCTCGGAGATCGCACTGTATTTGCATTATCTGATGCCGGACTTGTTGCTGATGTTGGTGATTTGTATTCAGTCACTGTTGAACAGTTGTTAACACTTGAGGGTTTTGCAGAACTCAGTGCTCAAAATCTCGTTGCATCAATTCAGGCATCTCGTTCACGACCATTGCCAAAATTGCTCACCGCTCTCGGTATTAAGAATCTTGGTCCAGCTGCAGCAGAATCACTTGCTTCAGAATTTGGATCGCTAGAAGCAATAGCTGTTGCAACAGCAGATGAGTTGTCGGCTGTTGATGGAGTTGGCGGCGTGATTGCCGCATCCATTACGTCATGGTTCGCAATTGCTGAGAATGCAGCAATCATCGAAAAATTGCGAGATGCAGGTGTTGAGTTTGGACGTGTTGAGAAAAGTGATCAGCCACAAACTTTGGTTGGTAAAGCTGTAGTAGTTACAGGAACGCTTGCAGGCTTTTCACGTGATGGGGCAGAAGAAGCAATAAAGAGTCGTGGTGGAAAGAGTCCCGGAAGCGTGAGTGCCAAGACATTTGCGGTGGTGCTCGGTGAATCACCTGGTGCCAGCAAAGTTACAAAGGCAGAGCAATTAGGTATCCCAGTACTTGACGAAGCTGGTTTTGAAATCTTGCTCGCGACGGGCGAGTTACCCGCCTAGTTGGCGTCAAACTCCCACGTAAACGAACGGGCTTTCTGAGGTCCTTCAGTTATTTTCCAATAGAGCACCGTGGCCGTGTGCGTGCCTTGAGTCAACGTGGGGA
Source organism: uncultured Acidimicrobiaceae bacterium (assembly GCA_903934195.1). Lineage (GTDB taxonomy): Bacteria > Actinomycetota > Acidimicrobiia > Acidimicrobiales > Ilumatobacteraceae > UBA2093. The sequence continues at coordinate 2,036 of CAIZMV010000205.1, forward strand.
TTGGTGCACCCTCTTGAGGCAAAAAACTAATGGTGTAGTTGCCGGGGTCGTAGATAGCTGTTGGTGGAATTTCTACTTGTGCACCTGGTTGTGGTGCTGCGCCGTTGTCGGTTAACTCGTCGAGACGAGTTGTCTTGAGTTCGACGCCATCAATGGTGAGTGATGCGTTGTACCCATCGATGAAGTCAACAAATATCTGACTCTGTTGCAGCACCTGATCGCCGGGGCCGGGAGTCATACGTTCAATCACCTCAGGAAGGCGCTGGGCGTCGCGGCCAGTCGAACCTGAGTTGAAGCCCGAGATAATGGCAAAGAGGCCAATTGCCACTCCGGCACTCACTATGAGGGTTTCCTTATTAATTGGGCGTTTCATGGCTCTATTCTCCCTGAAAAAGGTTCCGAATCCCCTCTCCGTGGCATACACGGTAGGTTTTATGGGTCATGAGCGAGCCACAGAACATGCCCGGCACAGTGCTGTCAGGGAGATACCAACTCGATCAACTTCGGGTGGAATCTGCCGGCTCGTCCTCAGGTGCCCTGCAGTACGACGCAACGGACCTCTCGTCGCTTGAAGCAATCTCAGTGCGCATCGTGGCGCTCAGCCAGTTGATTGACCCTGCGCTCGGGTCAACTACCCCTGATGACGCCCTTGCAGCCTTTGAGCAGCAATTCGATATCGCTTCCAGTCTTCGCCACCCCTGCATCGAGTCGGTACTTGACCATGGCGAAGTAACCCTCGAGGGCGAGCGGTACGTCTTTGTAGTCGGCGAGCGTCTTGCCGGTGGATCCCTTCGTGAGTTTCTTGACCGCGGTCGACGTCTCACCCCGTCTCAGGCCCTCATTGTCGGCATTGATATTTGCCGTGCCCTCGATGCGGCTGCAAAGCAGGGCATCAGCCACAGCGACCTTCGCCCATCTCGGTTGGTCTTTGGTCTTGACCGCCGCGTGCGCCTTGTCGGTTTCGGAGCACCACTTCGTCCGCTTGATGCGCTTGGTCTTGAACAGGCCACATACAGCGCTCCGGAATTAGCAGAGGGTGGAGCACGCAGTGCATCGTCTGATGTGTATTCACTCGCACTGATACTTGTCGAGTCGATGACTGGTGATGTTCCGTTTGCCGGAGAAACAGTCGCTGCAGCATTTGCAAATCGTTCTGGCAAGTTGTTGCCGGTGAATGCAGATTTTGGTGCGTTGGCACAAGTGCTTGAACATGCTGGTCGACCAACTGCATCAGAAAGATTCTCTCCGCGTGAATTCGGACAAGCACTTGTTCAGTCTGCTGAAAACTTGCCACGGCCAACTCCGATTGATGTTGTCGGTACCGGATTGTTCGATGCTGAAGTTGCAGTAACTGATCCATCGCAACCAGTTGTTCGCCCTGACATTTCAATGATGCCGCCAATTGAAAATGTTGCACCGAACGAACCGATTCTTATTCGCACAACACCAAAGTTCGGTGGCAGTGAAGTTATTGATCCGCCAACTGCATTGATTGTTACTGACGGTTCTGTCGGAACTCCGCTCACCATTGGAGGCGATGACACAGGCCCTATTGCTATGGATGCGGATTCATTGCGTGTTCTTGCTGCTGAAGACCCGACGTCTCAAGTGGTTCGACCAAAGAAGCGTTGGGGCCGCCGTATTGCAATTGGCGTTGTAGTTATTGCCCTTATTGCTGGTGCTGGCGTTGGCGCGTACTTCACTGTTCTTAACCCTAAAAACCCTGTGCCTGCGCTTGTGGGCTTAACGGAAGCTGAAGCACGTAACCAGGTGTCTCCATTCGGATGGGGAATCACAATTGTGAAAGAGCGCAGCGACAGCGTGCAAGCCGGTCAAATCATTCGCACGGATCCGGTGCTTGGTGTCAACCTTGCAAAGCGCGACGGAATAACCATGGTCGTTTCTGAAGGGCCAACACTTTCTGTTCTGATTGAACTTGCAGGTCTCACTGCTGATGATGCCAAAGCAAAATTGGCCGAACTTGGTCTTGAAGCTGCTCCAATTGATACGGCGGATGAAGCAGTCGCAATTGGCACAGTTGTTTCTTGGACTGTTCCTGATCAGCCAACTTTGAAGGTTGGTGATTCAGTTGTTAAGGGAACCACTGTTGCAATCAATGTTTCTTCAGGGCCAGCTCTTCGCGATGTTCCGAGTGTTCTCGGAATGACTCTTGAAGTTGCAACAGCAAAACTGACTGAACTTGGTCTGGTCGTTGTTGAAGCACCAGCTATGGGAAGCCCCGATGTTCCTGCTGGGCAAATTTCGGTACAGGTACCTGTGGCCGAAGAGAAGTTGGCAAAGGGCGGCACTGTCACAATCACGGTGTCGAAGGGTCAAACCACCACGTTGATTCCCTCGATTTACGGCAAAGACCTCGCAACTGTGAAGGAACGCCTGTTGAAGTACGGAATGGTTATTGGCAAGGTCACCGGCAACACAAAGCGTGGGCTGAAGAGCGCTCTCATTGACGGCAAAGTCGTCAAGAATTATGCGCGAGTGATCGTCGGTAAGACCGTCGACCTCGTCTTCCCCTAATCTCGGTTCTGTCGGCGCTGTGCCGATTCTCAACGAGGGGGTTTCCATGGGAGCACTAGACGGACGCGTAGCGATAATTACCGGAGCAGGACGTGGCATTGGCCGTGAACATGCACTTCTTTTTGCAGCCGAAGGCGCAAAGGTTGTTGTGAATGACTTGGGCGGCGCAAACGATGGCTCGGGTGAAGACGCAGCACCTGCACAACAGGTCGTAAACGAAATCAAAGCCATGGGCGGCGAGGCTGTTGCAAACTTCGACAACGTTGCAGATTGGGAAGGTGCACAGCGCATGATTAATGCTGCTGTTGAGACGTTCGGAGATCTCGACATCTTGGTAAACAATGCGGGCATCTTGCGCGACCGTGTTTTGGTCAATATGACTGAGAGCGAATGGGATGCAGTCATCACAGTTCACCTCAAGGGTCACTTCGCACCGTCACGCTGGGCCGCTGCGTATTGGCGTGAACAATTCAAAGCTGGCGTAACAAAACAGCGCCACATTGTTCATACTTCTTCTACATCTGGATTGTTCTCAAACCCAGGACAGTCGAACTACGGCGCAGCTAAGACCGGAATTGCTACGTTCTCACAAATTCTTGCGAAAGAACTCAGTCGGTACAACGTAAAGAGCAACTCCATTGCTCCTGGTGCACGTACCCGCTTGACTCTTGCAACACCAGGTCTTGGCGATCGAATTGGTGCGCCAACCGATGCAGCAAAGTTTGACGAATGGGATCCAGCGAACATTTCGCCGTTGGTGTGCTACTTATCATCAGAAGCGTGTGAATTCACTGGTGAAACGTTTTATGTTGCCGCTGGTGAAGTGACTCGCATCAAATCATGGGAACGAGCAGAGACCGTGAACCAAAATGATCGTTGGGAAGTGTCCAAACTCACAGAAGCGCTAAACGCAATGGCCGCTGAGGTGAAGAAGTAAACAACTAAACTGGAATTCCTCCCATGAATTCCCGCAACGACAAGAACGAAGAGCTAGCCCCACACGGGAAAGCAACAATCACCTTTGAACAAGGTGGTGTGGACGAAGTATCTGTTGTCCCATGGACCCAGATGATTCCGCGACGTCTCGCGAAAAAAGTAGGGCTGACAAAAAAGTGGGCAACGCTCTTTGTAGTACTTGCTGGTCTGTTTACAACTAGTGCCACCATCACAATCTTGGTGGTGTCATTAGAGACCATTGCAACTGACTTGAACTCATCGGTCAGTGTCTTGAACTGGTCAATTACAGGGCCAATGTTGGCGTTCGGTGTTGTAGGTCCTGCGTACGGAAAAATCGGAGATTTATACGGACACAAAAAGGTCTATGTCTTTGGACTGTTATTCGCCGGAATCTTTGCGGGCTTAACTGCCTTTGCATGGAATGCCACGTCGATGGTGGTGTTTCGATTGCTGTCTGCAACTGCCGGGTCTGCAACTGGCCCAGCTGCCATGGCCTACGTGAACAGATTATTTGAGCCGAATGAACGGGTTCGTCCGCTTGGGTTATGGAGTTTTGTTACTGCGGGTGCGCCAGTCTTAGGTGTAGTCATCGGTGGCCCCGTTATCTCTGCAATTGGGTGGCGGATGATTTTTGTGGTGCAGGCACCACTATTGCTTGGCGCTGCATTGCTTGCGTGGAATCTGTTGCCACAAACTACGCGATCGAAAAATGTGAAGTTTGATGTAAAGGGTTCTGTCACCCTTGGCTTTGGTGCCACATTATTTCTGCTCACAATAAATCGCGGACATAGTTGGGGTTGGACGTCCCCAGCAATTCTCATTTTTGCTGTTGCTTCGTTGACGTCTTTGTGGTTGTTCATTCGCACTGAACGAGTTGCAGAAGCGCCGTTGATGCCACTTCATTGGTTACGCACGCCAAACATAATTCTGCCAATTGCGATTCAATCGCTAATTAATTTTGCCTACATGGGTGGATTCATCGTGGTGCCACAAATGCTTGAAAGAGGTTTGGGCTACTCCGCATCTCACGTGGGGTGGTTGATTATTGCTCGACCATTGACATTTTCTATCACTGCTCCTCTTGCCAGTTTTTTCACCATGCGAGCAGGGGAGCGAAAGTCTGGAGTTATCGGTGCATGTGCGGTCATTGCGTCCATGTTGATTTTGTCCAGCCTTGCTAACGGGTCTTCAGATTTGCTCGTTGTACTCGGACTCGGGCTGTCCGGAATTGGTTTCGGTATTGCAGCACCAGCACTCACTGCACTTGTCGCTAATGCTGTTGACGATGAAACAATTGGTGTAGCAGGAGCTATGCAACAGTTGTTGTCGCAAATGGGTGCAGTCCTTGGTTCCACAGTCATGATTTCAGTACACGAAATGACTGTGGGGTCTACGACAGTGGTCCGCAGTTATGGCATTGCTTTGTTGTTTGGTGCCGGCACTGCAACCGTTGCTGCATTGCTTGCGACTCGTCTGACGCCTACCGACAGGTCGGCCGATGCCTTGGCTAACTCCTAAGCAGTAATTGCTTTAATCTCTGCTGCTACTGCGTCGGTTTTGTCAGTTTGTGGCAACGATGTTTGCATCACCATTAATCGGGTGATGTCACCTTCAACCTTGATGCGCCCCGCCATGAAGGCCTGCATGCTTGCTGTGGGGTCTTGCTCAACAAAAAGCTTTCGCGCAGTTTCGTAATCAGTTGTCACTGTGAGATCGGATTCCTCGATAGATCCCAGTTCCATCTCGAGGCTGCCGTTCGACGTATCGATATAGGCCGAGATAGAGCCATCGCCAAAAGGAACCTTGGTGGTGATCACGTTGATGCGCACAACGACATCGATGGCGGGCACGTCCCCGGAGTACCTGTGACGGATGTCGCGAGCGGCTTCAATCCATGATTCTGAGAGAAATTGATGGCTCATTTTGGGTCCTATCGGGAAAGAATCTTTACGGTTTGTTCAATCCATGTCACAAACCACGACGCTAGCGATAAGAATTGACAAATGTCCAGAATTTTGGTGTCAGAAGAATTAGCCGAAAGCGGACTCAGCAAATTACGCGCCGCTGGGCACGAAGTCGACGTACAGGTGGGGCTCACCCCTGAACAGCTTCAGGTGGCCATAAAGGGCGCCCACGCCCTCATCGTGCGCTCAGCCACACAAGTGGACGATGCGCTACTTGCGGCCGCTGACGACCTCGTTGTGGTCGGACGCGCCGGTGTAGGTCTTGACAACGTAGACGTTGAATCCGCCACCCGCCGAGGTGTCATGGTGTCAAACGCTCCCGAGTCAAACATCGTGTCTGCAGCAGAACACACTATGGCCATGTTGTTGGCAGTTGCTCGCAACGTGCCGCAGGCTCACGCAGCTTTGGTGCAGGGTCGCTGGGAACGCAGCAAGTGGGAAGGCGTCGAGTTATTCGACAAGACTCTCGGAGTTGTTGGTCTTGGCCGCATTGGCAAATTGGTGGCGCAACGTGCTGCAGCTTTCGGAATGAAAGTAATTGCATTCGACCCATACGTCTCTGAAGAACGTGCACGCGCAATGAACATTGATTTGGCCGAACTAAATGACCTTGTCAAGCGTTCTGATTTCATCACTGTGCACTTGCCGAAGAACAAAGACACTGTCAACTTGTTTGATGCAAAAATGCTCGCGACTGCCAAACCATCGTTGCGCATTATCAACGTTGCTCGCGGTGGAATCATTAACGAAGCAGATCTTGCAGAAGCAGTGAAGAATGGCGTCATTGCGGGTGCGGCCCTTGACGTATTCGACAAAGAGCCAACTACCGAATCACCGTTGTTTCAAGTTCCTGGCATTGTGGTCACCCCACACCTTGGTGCAAGCACTACTGAGGCACAAGACCGCGCGGGCGATCACATTGCCGACCAGATTCTTCTTGCTCTTGCTGGTGATTTCGTACCGTACGCCGTCAACATTTCAGCTGCTGATGCGAATGAGACTTTGAAACCGTATTTGCCGCTTGCAGAGCGCCTTGGTCGTCTTTTCTCTTCAGCTGCTGGTAAAGATATTTCTGAATTGGAAATCATTGCGACCGGAGAAATTGCTGGCTACGACACACGAATCCTGACTCTGAGCGCTTTGAAAGGTTTCTTCTCGGCCCGCCACGATGATGCAGTGACGTACGTAAATGCCCCACAAATCGCTGCAGCTCAGAACATAACGATTAAAGAAAACAAAGTATCGAACTCAGGTTCAAACAGTGACTATGTCAACCTGATCACATTGCGTGCAGGAACACACAGCATTGCCGCAACCCTTGTTGGTCCTCGCCGTCAAGCACGTTTAGTCATGGTTGATGACCACATGACAGACGTACCACCGTCTGATCACATGCTTGTTGTTCGCAACGATGACCGCCCAGGAGTTATTGGACTGGTTGGAACTCTTCTGGGTGCGCATAACGTGAACATTGCAGACATGGATGTGGGCCGTGCGCTCACACCCGGAACCGCATTGATGGTGATTGCAACGACTGCAGAGGCATCTGATGCCGTCATTGAAGAACTCCGTGCCAAGCCCGGAATTATCGAAGTAACTGCTCTACACAGCTAAGGCGATTACCGAGCTGAACGAAGTGCGTCGCGGGTATCGCGAGCAACACGCGCAGCAGCTGGCATTGGGTCAACCGAATCTGCATACAAGATGGCGCGTGATGAATTCACAATAAGGCCAGTGCCGTGTGAGTTCGCACCGTTCTTCACTACCTCTTCAGGGCTTCCGCCTTGCGCACCGACACCAGGAACAAGCAATGGCATGTCGCCGACGATGGCGCGTACTTCAGCAAGCTCTGCTGGGTAGGTAGCGCCGACAACAAGAGCAACTTCACCTTTGTGTGACCATTCGTCGGCTGCTCGGCGTGCAACATGTTGATACAGCGGAGTGCCATCGATGAGTTGCGACTGAAATTCACCGCTGCCTGCGTTGGAAGTGCGACACAAGACAATTGCTGCACCCTTTGGATGAACGAGGTACGGCTCGATTGTGTCGCCACCCATGTATGGGTTCACAGTGACAGCATGTGCGCCGTAACGGTCGAAAGCTTCGCGTGCGTACATGGTTGCTGTGTCGCCAATGTCGCCACGCTTCGCATCAAGAATGATGGGGATGGTGGGGTAATTGCTACGAATGTATTCACAGATTCGTTCTAGTTGAGCTTCAGCACGAGCAGCAGCAAAATAGGCGATCTGTGGTTTGAAGGCACATGCATATTGCGCAGTTGCGTCGATGATGTCGATACAGAAGTATTCGATGCCATCAGCGTCGGGCGAGTAGTGATGAGTCAGACGATGCGGGTCGGGATCTAAACCGACGCACAGCAATGAGTCAGCTTCTTTCCAGCGTGCTGTGAGAAGCGAAGTGAAAGACAAAGTCAGCCTTCGATGGAGATCGCGGCAGTGGGGCAGAGGTCAGCAGCTTGTGTGACCTTCTCGCGCAATTCTTCACCTGGAGATTCGATCAATACGTAGAGATAGCCGTCTGAGCGGACTTCAAATACTTCGGGGCAGACTTGTGTGCAGGCACCTGTCGATGCACAAATGTCATAGTCAACGACGACTTTCATATTGGGCTCCTTTGTTCTGTACCGAACTTAGTCGGAACAGAGTGCTTAAGAGTCCTTTAGGTGACGCTCGTAGGCGGCAAGAACCGCACGTAGTACCGCAGATGTGGTGTTCGGGTCTGTGCCAAGGCCCCACAGTGCGTCGCTGTTGCCATTCTTCATTTCCACATACGCAACGGCCGTGGCCTCAGAGCCTTGGCCCATCGCATGTTCGCTGTAATCGACAACATCGATCTTGGCATTCAATCCGGTGTTCACAGCATGGACAAACGCATCAACTGGTCCGTTGCCTTCGCCAGACACGGTGGTGTGAACGCCGTCAATAACTAGTTGGGCGGTAATGGTGGTGCGTGATGTGGCAGAGTCGCTGCGCATCTCGTGGCTATCAAGTTTGATACGAGGTTCTGTTGGCAGGTACTCAGCGCTGAATGCATCCCAGATTGCTGTTGGGCTTACAACTGTTCCGGAATCTTCCGTGATGTGCTGAATGGTTTGTGAGAATTCAATTTGAAGCCGACGCGGTAAGTCGAAACCGTGTTCTTCTTTCATGATGTATGCAACGCCACCCTTGCCAGACTGGCTGTTCACACGAATGACAGCTTCGTAACTGCGTCCAACATGCTTTGGATCAATGGGCAAGTAGGGAACACCCCATTTGTCGTAGTCCTTCGACAATGCGGTGAGCCCCTTCTTAATTGCATCTTGGTGACTGCCAGAAAAAGATGTGTACACAAGGTCGCCCACGTATGGGTGGCGTGCTGAAACATCTAAACGATTGCAGTATTCAGCAACGCGGCGAAGTGAATCGATGTCAGTGATATCAAGTTCAGGATCAACGCCGTTCATGAACATGTTCATTGCAATGTTGATGATGTCTACGTTGCCGGTGCGCTCACCGTTACCGAACAATGTGCCTTCCACGCGATCCGCGCCGGCCATGATGCCGAATTCTGCAGCAGCGGTAGCTGTGCCACGGTCATTATGTGGGTGCAAGGAAATTACCACCGTCTCACGACGTGGAATATTGCGAATAAACCATTCAATAACATCGCCATAAACGTTCGGTGTGTAGCACTCAACCGTTGCGGGCAAGTTCAAAACCAATGGGTTCTCTTTTGTCGGCTTCAGAACATCCATGACGGCTGTACAAATCTCAACGGCATATTCAGGTTCCGTCAAAGTAAAGCTCTCTGGCGAGTACTCATATCGCACATTGGTGCCAGCCAACATCGGTTCGAATTCCTGACACAATTTCGCTGCATCAACAGCAATCTGTGTGATGCCGGCCTTGTCTAATCCGAAGACTACGTTTCGCTGTAGAGGGTTCGTTGAGTTGTAGAAATGAACGATTGCGTTCTTGGCGCCCTTCAAGCATTCGTACGTGCGTTCAATTAACTCAGCACGGCATTGAACCAATACTTGAATAGTGACGTCGTCGGGGATGAGATCTTCTTCAATAATCTGACGTACGAAATCAAAGTCCGGTTGGCTAGCTGCAGGAAACCCAACTTCAATTTCTTTGAAACCCATGTTGACAAGAGTTTTAAACATGCGCATTTTGCGCTCTGGGTCCATTGGGTCAATGAGGGCCTGGTTGCCGTCGCGCAAGTCAACACTGCACCACAATGGCGCCTTTGTGATGGTGTTGTTTGGCCAGGTGCGATCAGTAAGGACAACCGGAATAAACGGCGTGTACTTGGCAAAAGCCATCTGTTTTGGTGTCACATTTTGTGGAGGCATTGTGGGTTCCTTGGATAGAGGTGTAGGAGAGAACTGTTCTGGACAAAGAAAAAACCCCCTGACCAGAGGCAGGAGGTTTCGACAGCAACGATATGCGGCTGCTGCCGTTACATAAGGAGGAGCAGGTTCGTGCAAGTCATTACGGCAAAGGTTAGCCCGATGTCGGGGCGTGCGCTACCCCCAAAGGGGCCATGTAATGGTTGCTCAACCCGACGGGGAGCTAGGAAGTCTGAGAAAAGACTGAGTTAGGAGCCGAGATCAGCACTGACGGAGTCGTCATTGATGATCTCGTTCAGCTGTTTGCTGAACTCCGGTTCGGCTGGCACGAGCAGTGACTGCCAGTCGTATGAAAATCCTTTACGTCCATGCGTTTGCATGCCGTTTGGTTGTGCGTCCATGAGAACTCCTCCCGTGAGGGTTGGGGGTTCGCCCGTGGCGGGTGGCGCACGCCGTTGTCTATGACCCGGTTCGTACGACTTTGCTCGGTGCTATCCGTTAGTTGTTGGTCCTTTCTGTACGAGTATTTCTCGCATCAGGAATGGAAAAACTAACGCATCTGGACCTTTCTCACACCATTATTGACAAAAAAATAAAGAATCTCTGAGGGTAAATGGGCAGTACTGGCGAGTAACCGTCTTAATAGGGCATATCGCGAGTACTGTGACCGCAACATGTCGACATCCCCCACGACCCAACCCCGTATCTCAACCCCCACAGGCTTTGCCGCACTCGGCGTGCCAGACAATGTGGATCAGGGTTTAGCGGCAGCCGGTTTCTCCGCTCCCTTTGCCATCCAAACCGAAGCCATCCCCGTAGCAATGCGCGGGCTTGATGTGTGCGGCCGAGCCAGAACAGGTTCAGGCAAGACACTTGCTTTTGGTGTTCCGATGTTGGCTCGCGCCGACAAATTCGCGCGTGTGCGTGCGCCACGTGGTCTTGTATTGGTTCCTACTCGCGAGCTCGCATTGCAAGTAGCAGAAGTGTTGCAACCGATTGGTAAAGAGTGCGACCGTGTGATCTTGCCTGTCTATGGCGGCGCATCACGTGATGATCAAATTGATGCTCTTGAAAAAGGCGTTGACATGATTGTCGCAACGCCATTGCGTTTGATCGACCTTATGAAGGCCGGTGAACTTGTTCTTGACGATATTCAAGTTGTCACGCTTGATGAAGCTGACCGTATGGCAGACGATGGGTTTACGCCACAAGTTGAATGGATCCTGCGCCACGTAACGGGCGATCACCAGACAATGTTGTTTTCCGCAACACTTGACGGCCAAGTAGGCAATCTTGTGAAGCGTTACATGAAGTCGCCTGAAGAAGTGTCTATTGATTCACCAACAGACACTGTTGGCACAATGCACCATTTGTTCCTCGGTGTTCACAAACTCGACAAAGACAAGGTTGTTGCTGCCATTGCAACCTCCGCCGGAAAAACTGTGGTGTTCTGCGACACAAAGCGTTTATGCGACCGCGTGACTGAGCATCTGCAAGACCTTGGTATCAATGCCCTTGCAATACACGGTGATCTCACCCAAGCAGCACGTGAAAAAGCAATTGTTCGATTCACCAATAATGAATTGCTCGTGTTGGTTGCAACAGATGTTGCTGCACGCGGAATCGACATTGATGATGTCGCAGTGGTTATTCACTACGTACCACCAATTGATTCAAAGACGTACTTGCATCGCTCTGGTCGTACTGCGCGTGCCGGACGTGACGGCTGGGCTGTCACTCTTGCTGAATACAACCAGCACACAACGTGCCGCATTATTCAGCGTGCATTGCGTTTAGAAACGAACCCACCAATCGAGATCTTCTCGAACGATGAGCGTCTCAAAACTCTCGATTCTTTTCTGTAGTCCTTCCATATCGCCGTAGTTGCGGTGCACATCTCAATTAGTTCTGGTTATCGAGACCATTAGGGAATGGAGATGTATGGTGGTGAACGAACGCGACAGACTCAAATTGGCGCATCGATTACAAGGTCTAATGGGCGAGGAGGCGACAATTCTTATGGAACATCTTCCATATGGCGGCATCGCCGGCATCGTTTCTAAGGATGATCTCGTGCTCTTTAAGGCCGAGATACGCGCTGAGATATACAAAGCGTTGAATTCGCAGACCTTGAAGATCATCACGGTAATGACAGCCCTCAATGGGTTGATGTTTGCCGGACTCAAATGGGGCTAAACCCCCACGTAACGTTTACTTGTTCAGCCAGGCTGGGCGATTTTTCTCGTACGACGTGATGTCATCTGCATGGGTCATGGTGATACCAATGTCGTCGAGACCATTTAAGAAGCGGTGTTGTGTTGGTGCATCCATTGGGAAGCTCTCTTTGAAACCAGCTGATGGAACTTCAACTGTAAGACGTTCCATATCAACTGTGATTTCCGTAGTGGAATCAGCTTCGATCAGTTCCCACAGTTTCTCTACTGCTGCCTGAGGCAAGATGACTGGTGCAAGACCATTCTTTGTGCAGTTGTTGCGGAAGATGTCAGAGAAGCTCGGCGCAATCACTGCATCAAACCCGTATTGCTGAATTGCCCACACTGCATGTTCACGTGAAGAGCCAACACCAAAGCTTGGGCCAGCAACAAGAATTGTTGCACCAGAATACTTTTCATCGTTCAATACGAAACTGCGATCATCGCGCCAGGTTGAGAACAACCCTGCTTCAAATCCGGTGCGCTCGACGCGCTTCAACCACTCTGCAGGAATGATTTGGTCGGTATCAACATCGCTGCGCTTTAAGGGCACTGCACGACCTGTGACGATATGTACTGATTTCATTTCAAATCTCCTGGGCTTGCGAAGTGTCCGGCAACAGCGGTTGCTGCAGCAACGGCGGGCGAGACAAGGTGTGTGCGGCCACCGCGACCTTGACGTCCCTCAAAGTTTCTGTTGCTTGTGCTGGCGGCGCGCTCGCCTGGTGCCAACTTGTCAGGGTTCATCGCGAGACACATACTGCATCCTGGTTCACGAAAGTCAACACCAGCTGCGATCAGAATTTTGTCGAGACCTTCGGCGATTGCTTGGTTTCGCACGGCATGACTGCCGGGAACAACCATTGCGCGCTTCACGGTGACAGTGCGACCTTTGAATACTGCAGCTGCTGCGCGAATGTCTTCGATACGGCCATTGGTGCATGAACCAATGAACACAGTGTCAACAGGAACATCACGCATATTCATACCGGCAGTAAGCCCCATGTATTCAAGTGCGCGGCTAATTGTGTTTGCACTTGTTTCATCAGGTGCATCTGCTGGCGACGGAATGATTCCGTTGATGGGAAGTACTTGAGCGGGGTTTGTTCCCCAACTGACATGTGGAGACAACGTTGCTGCGTCGATGACGACTTCAACATCAAACTGTGCGCCGTCGTCTGTGCGAAGGTCCTTCCATGCTGCGACTGCTGCATCCCAATCGGCACCCTTCGGTGCATGTTCACGACCTTTGAGGTACTCAAATGTCGTTTCGTCTGGTGCAATAAGGCCAGCCTTTGCGCCTGCTTCGATACTCATGTTGCAGACCGTCATGCGGCCTTCCATTGAGAGGGCACGAATAGCGGAACCGCGGTATTCAATGACGTGGCCGATGCCGCCACCAGTTCCGATCTTGCCGATGATGGCAAGGATGATGTCTTTAGCGGTAACGCCTTCTGGTGCATCGCCTTCCACAGTGATGGACATCCACTTTGGACGTGACTGAGGAAGAGTCTGTGTTGCAAGAACGTGTTCCACTTCGCTGGTGCCGATTCCGAATGCAAGTGCACCGAAAGCGCCGTGAGTAGCAGTGTGGCTATCTCCACAAACAATCGTCATGCCAGGAAGAGTGCGGCCTTGTTCAGGTCCGATGACATGAACGATTCCCTGATTCGGGTCTCCCATTGGAAACAGTGTGAATCCGTATTCCGCTGCGTTGTCGCGAAGTACTTGCACTTGCTTTGCTGAGATTGGATCTGCAATTGGCAAATGGATATCAGCTGTCGGAACGTTGTGGTCTTCAGTTGCAACAGTGAGGTCAGGACGGCGCAGTGGGCGACCTGTCAGGCGTAAGCCGTCAAATGCCTGAGGGCTTGTTACTTCATGAACAAGGTGAAGGTCGATGTAGAGCAGGTCTGCATCTCCTGCAGCGCTGTGAACAACATGTTGGTCCCATACTTTTTGCGCAAGGGTCATTGGATTCGACATAGGGGTTCCTTTCGGAATCTCAATATATGGGATACACTTCCCAACTAATGGACAGCGTATCAGGAGTCGGAGTTCTCGACAAGGCCTTTGTGGTGATGAATGCGCTTGTCACGCGCCCACTGAGTTTGGCTGAAGTAATTGATGCGACAGATATTCCACGAGCAACATGTCATCGTCTTTTGTCTGCCCTCGAACATCATGGTGCTGTGCGTCGCAATAACGACGGTTTGTATTGTCTCGGCCCAACCCTTCTTGGTCTCGGTAGGGGTGCTGCAGTTCAGTTTCCATTCTTGGAGAGAGCACGTGAAGTTGCAACGGAACTACGTGATCGCACAGGTGAAAGCGTTCAGGTTTTTATTGCAGAAACAGACGGGCGACGATGTGTGGTGTCGCTCGAGTCTCCAAATGGTTTGCGTTGGATTGTGCCAGAAGGTGCATTGTTTCCCTTGACACGTGGATCAGCCGGTCGTGTGCTCACAGGCTCACGCCTTAGTGCGGCCGGCTGGATTGAATCAGTCGAAGAACGCGTGAAAGGTGTTGCGTCGGTGAGTGCTCCGATAATTGATATCGATGGCACAGTGATTGCTGCAGTGTCCATATCAGGGCCGCTTGAACGCATGAGCACAAGTCCTGGGGCAAAATTTGGCGCCATTGTTGTTCGGGGTGCAAAAACTTTGTCAGATTTTTTGGCTTCGTAATTGCCAAGGTGTGGAGACGGATCCACACATTGCAATTATGGATACAGAACTACCAGAACCAATTCACGGCCTTCCTGACATCACAGATGTAGCGGTGGGCGTGGAAGAGAAATTGCACACCATGATCGATTCATTTGAATTACCTGGTGCTCGTTTGTATGGCGTGAACTGTGCATCACGACCAACATCTGAACCAAACATGTGCTTATTGGCACAGCATCCAGATGTCTATGAACTTCTCGATGCGCCGTCGAGTGCCCTAGCCCGAATGTTTGATGCAGCAGCGGTGGTGACAACAGGTTGGGCTGCACCCTTGCGACCTGATGGCACTATCGAGGGTGCGCCTAGCGAACATGCACTGCGAAGGCGTGTACGTCTGGTTGTAGTGGTTGCAGATAACGGAGTGGCCAGTGCCTTGCGGTTTGCTGATGAGCCAGATGAGGTGGTGACAGACCCGGGTTCGGCAACGGGCTCACTTGCAGAAGCGATTACTCGTTTCTGGTTTGATCCACCCATTACGTTGGCAGCAAACTCATAGAGAACGTGCGCCGTTTCACAAGGGCGCAATTACGTAAAGTGCCTCCTAACCTTGATGCGTGACCGAGTACAGCACAGCATGGGCCGAACGAATCAGGACATTGGCGGCCGAAAAGGACGCAGTCATTCTGGCGCACAACTATCAAGTTCCAGAGATTCAAGATGTTGCTCACCACGTTGGTGACTCGCTAGCTCTCTCGCGTATCGCTGCAACAGTTCCACAGTCGACCATCATTTTCTGTGGCGTTCATTTCATGGCAGAGACCGCAAAGATTTTGTCGTACGACAAGACAATTCTTATTCCAGATGAACGAGCTGGTTGTTCATTGGCTGACACCATCACCGCAGATCAATTGCGTGAGTGGAAGGCACAACACCCTGGCGCAGTTGTCGTTAGTTATGTCAACACCACAGCTGCAGTAAAAGCAGAGACTGATATTTGCTGTACCAGTTCAAACGCCGTGGAAGTTGTTGCATCGATTCCAGCAGATACGCCCATCTTGTTTTGCCCTGATCAATTTCTTGGAGCACACGTACAACGCCAAACAAAGCGAACCAACATGCACATATGGATGGGTGAGTGCCACGTTCACGCTGGCATCAATGGTCAAGATTTGAAGTCAATGGTTGAAGCTGAACCAGATGCAGAACTTTTTGTGCACCCAGAATGCGGATGTGCAACGAGCGCTCTGTACTTGGCAAGCGAAGGTGTGGTGCCAGCAGAACGCACACACATTCTTTCCACGGGCGCAATGTTGGATGCAGCTCGCACAACAAAAGCACGAAAAGTTCTTGTCGCTACAGAGACCGGAATGCTTCACCAATTGCGCAAAGTGAATGTGACGACAGAATTCCAAGCAGTCAATCGGGCAGCTGTGTGCAAATACATGAAGATGATTACGCCTGAAAAACTAGAGCATTCCTTAATGCATGGAAATGACGTAGTTGATATTCCACGTGACATTGCAGACAAAGCACGCCTGTCGGTTGAACGCATGATTGCAATTGGCACACCTTCTCGTGTCGGCGAATAATCACGTTCCCAGTCAACTGGCAGCTCCCGAACCAACATGGTCGGTTGAGACCGATGTTGTAGTTCTTGGCTCTGGTGCTGCCGGATTATCAGCGGCACTTGCAATGCGTCCGGTACGCGATGTTCTACTGATAACTAAAGACACTCTTGACGCTGGCAGTACAAACTGGGCACAAGGTGGTTTGGCAGCGGTACTTGACCCGAACGACTCCATTGAAAACCATGTGCAAGACACATTGGATGCTGGTGCTGGCCTATGCGATGAACAGGCTGTGCGTACTTTGGCGACTGAAGCACCGACTGCAATTCGTTACCTCATGGAACTAGGTGCGTCATTTGACCCTGGTCTACACGAAGGTGTTGCACTGACCCGCGAGGGTGGGCATTCACACCGTCGCATCGTTCATGCAGGTGGCGACCAGTCGGGTGCAGAAGTGCAACGCACCCTTGATGAATCAGTGCGTATGGCCGGCGTGCACGTAGTTGAACGAGCATTTGGTCTTGATCTTGTAATTGGCCGCACCTCTGAAGGAACTCGTGCAGTCACCGGAGTAAAAGTCGCAATGCTCGACAGCAGTGGTGGCGTGCAAAGTGTCGGCATTGTCAATGCTCGTGCAGTCATTGTTGCCACCGGTGGTTATGGGCAGGTGTACGCATCAACTTCAAACCCATCTGCAGTAACGGGTGACGGAATTGCACTTGCTTTACGCGCTGGTTTAGAAGCAAGCGATCTTGAGTTCATTCAGTTTCACCCCACAGTTCTGTGGCGTGGAAGTGAAGCAACCGGTCAGCAAGCCTTAATCAGTGAAGCTGTACGTGGAGAAGGCGGCATTCTTCTTGATGCAGCCGGACAGCGAGTGATGAAGGGCGTGCACCCTCAAGAAGATTTAGCGCCACGTGACATTGTCGCGGCTGCAATTAGTGAACGCATGGCACAAGCCCCTGCAGGTGTTGATGACCATGTGTATCTGGATGCTCGACATATCGAGAAATTCGAAGAGCGATTTCCTTCAATCACGGCCTCATGCCTCGATGCTGGCATCGACCCCCGAACTGAACTGATTCCTGTAGCCCCTGCTGCCCATTACGTGTGTGGTGGAGTGAAAGCAACATTGAATGGCACTACTGCACTGCAAGGCTTGTATGTAGTTGGTGAAGCTGCCTGCACAGGTGTGCACGGAGCAAACAGACTTGCATCAAACAGTCTTACTGAGGGTGTTGTTGCCGGTACCCGGGTTGGTCGAGCACTCAGTTGGTCGTTGCCACCAGTTGCAACACCCGACGATGCCGAGACTCAGGGCGCACTGATTGATTCGTATCACCGCACAGCATTGCGATCAGCAATGTCGAAGTATGTAGGTGTGCTGCGAACTCCAGAGGGACTTAACTCTGCTTCACGAATCTTGAATACCTTGTCATCAAACATGTCAGCAACAGTCGTTCCAACTCGGAAAGCTTTTGAAGCAACGAACATGCTCACTATTGCAATGGCAGTAGTAGAAGCGGCAAAGACGCGTACTGAAAGTCGTGGATGCCATAGGCGCATAGATTTTGATGCTCCGAGCGATTCATGGAATCATCACTTGTCGTGCCACATTGTTGATGGTCAGATTGAGGTGAAGTAATGGACATGTATTCACTGACAACAGAAACTGGTGCATTACTGGTTGCTGGTGGTTTGAACCCGATGTACATCGAAGATGTCATTGAGAACACAATCTTGGAAGATCTCGATGGTGGTATTGATGTCACGTCGGTAGCCACTGTTCCGTTTGAACAGCGCAGTATTGCCACATTCGGAACAAGGGCTGATGGCTGTGTTTCTGGTTTGGTCATCGCAGCCGCTGTAGTTGAAATGGTGTGTGGCCCGCATGCGAGTTCTATTGATTATCTCCATAACGATGGTGAACGAGTGCACGCCGGCGAAGTTCTGATGAAAGTGGTGGCACCAACCCAGTTGTTGTTGACAGCCGAGCGCACAGCACTGAATCTGCTGTGCCATTTGTCGGGTATTGCTACGGCTACTGCTTCTTGGGTAGATGCAGTTGCAGGCACTGGCGCAATCATTCGCGACACACGCAAGACAACGCCTGGCCTACGTGCGCTTGAGAAATATGCAGTGCGTTGCGGAGGCGGGCAAAACCATCGAATGAGCCTTAGTGATGCTGCTCTCGTGAAAGATAACCACATTGTTGCCGCGGGTGGAGTTGCTGAAGCTTTTGCCAAGGTGCGCGCACTTGCAGATTCCTTGCCAATAGAAATTGAAGTGGACACTCTTGAACAACTGCAAGTCGCACTAGATGCAGGCGCCAATGTTGTGTTGCTTGACAATATGCCACCTGCCGTTATGAAAGAGGCCGTGGCCATTTCGCAACGGCACACCGCAAGTACTGGCCACGCCGTGCTGTTGGAAGCTAGTGGTGGTCTAACTCTTGGCACTGCTCGAGCAGTTGCAGAAACGGGTGTTCATTTCATCAGTGTTGGCGGACTGACTCATTCATCGCCAATTCTTGATGTTGGTCTAGACCTTCAAACGATTGTTTAGTCGCGCGCCGCAAGCCACTTGGCTTCAGCTTCTCCCATGGGGGTAGATGCTGCGGCATTGGTCATTGGCCACAGTTCTTCAGAAATACGTCGGTAATTGCCACTGGAACGCAGTTGACCAAGGAGTGCGTATAGACCCAAGTTAATGCGTTGGATAAACACGAAGGACTTCGGCACCGTTGCGTATTGAGCAATTGCTGACGTTCGATCAAATGTATGGCGCACGATTGAAGTTGCATATGCACCAGACCACTCCATAACGCGTGATTCACGTACTGGCTCATAGAAGTGCGAGAAGTACTCTCCACATTCCTCTGTAGTGAAAGGTGCATCAAGTTGCAACATGCCTGCATCTTCAATCACGCGTCGGTACACATCCATGTCGTCGTCGATAACGGCTGCCTTCACCATTGACTGAAACATCAACATTTCATCCTGAGTGAAGTGCTTGATGAGACCAAAGTCAAGGAACGTAACTCTGCCGTCTCCGTGAAAGATGTAATTGCCCGGGTGTGGGTCGCCATTGAACGCGCGGAATCTATACAAGCTACGAAAGACAAATCTAAAGATTGCTTCACCTGCCATATCGCGTTGTTCTTGCGACCATTCACATACCTCAGCAAAGGTATGACCGGTTACCAATTCCGTAATCAGAATGTTCTTGGTGGAATATTCGTGCAGAACTTCGGGGACATGAATGAACGGATGGTTTCTATAAAAGTCCGCGAACATCTGCTGGTTTGCAGCTTCGTTTTTATAGTCCAGTTCTTCTCGAAGGCGGTCTTTGATTTCAGCCACCATGTCTTCAGGGTTTAGTGACTTGAATCCGAATGCAAGCATCGCGCCCAACAGATCTGCCGTGCGTAAGTCAGAATCAATTGCTTCTCCGACACCGGGGTATTGCACCTTTACGGCCACAGCTTTTTCAGTGCCATCCTTGAGGCGGATAATTGCACGGTGTACTTGACCAATAGATGCCGAAGCGATTGGTTCATCATCAAACTCAACAAAGATGTCCTTTATTGAGCGACCCAGTTCACGTTCGATTTCAATGTGAACTAATTCCACAGCCATTGGGGGAGCGTTCGATTGCAATTGCGATAAGGCGATGCGCATTGGTTCTGGTAGTCCGTCGTCAAGGTAACTAGCCATTTGGCCCACCTTCATCAGTGCGCCCTTCATGTTGCCTAGTTCATCTGCTACCTGTTGTGCAGATTTCAATTCTCGTGAACGTGACAATTGTTCTTTGCGCTCTGCACCAGCAAACACTTTTCGCGCTGAGGTTCCGGCATGGCCAAGGCCTACGCGAGCACCGAGACGAAGTAGCCGACTGTTACGTCGCCAACGCGAGCGAAGTTGAATTGCTTTTGAGCTCATATTTCTCCCAGAATTCCTGATTTGTTGAGCGCATCATGGTGAACTGCAAGGCACGCATTGACAAGCAACGGTACAAATTCAGAAGACCGTGCATAGACGGCATCGTGGTTTCCAGAGATCTCAAAAACATGGGTGTCTGGAATCAGGCGCGCAAGTGTTTGTTGACGTCGTGGGGAAACAACTTGATCTTCAGTAGTGATGACAACTGAAGTGGGTACATCTATTTCTGAAAGCCATTTGCGAGAATCAAAATGACCAAGTGCTGAACCGGCTTCAAGAATGCTGCGCCAGTCGTGGCTAGCAATCTGTTGAGCAGCCCACGGTTCCCATGTCATGGTCTTGCGAGACAAATACATGCGTTCGCTGATTGCTTGTTGAATTGAAGGGGGAGTGATGCGAGCAAGGCCGCCAATTCCGGTGAGCAAGGAGAACATGAATCGTTCTTGGGGCGACGTAACCCAGTGGCCCGCAGTAGCTGCAAGAACCAAACCACGTACGCGATGCTCGTGACGTTTCCACATGAGTTGGGCAATGGTGCCACCCATTGAGTAACCGACAGGAATGAATGTTGCAATTCCTAATTGATCCATCAGTGATGCAACATCGTCTGCGCAATCAGAGAGACGAAATGACTGTGAAGACCTGATGCCTCTGCCATGTCCTCGATGGTCAAGAGCAATGACGCGAAAGTGTTTGCCCAGTTCTTCGTAACACATGTAGAAATTCAGATCAGCAGTAGCTGTCCAGCCGTGTAGCAACACAACAGTTGGTGCTCCGACTGGACCAACTATCTCTCGATAGAACGTGGTGCCTCGACCGGGAAGTGACAACGAGTTGCCGGGGGGCAAAGATGGAATGGAATGATCGCTCAGTTGGCAACCTTCATGACGGTGACAGAAATTTTCGCGCCGTTCTCGAGAGTGATGCTGACAAGGTCACCTTCTTTGTGGCCCAACAATGCAGATCCAATAGGCGAGACAGGACTCATCACTTCTATGCCCTGCTCGGTGCGCTTTTCTTCAACGTGTCCAATGAGGTAGGTCTCGGCATCATCTTCGTCGTCGCCATCAAACAAAATGGTGACGCGTGAAAGGACACCGATTTCGCCAGCAGGGGGAGTAGTGGCAAGTTCAGATTCCGCGAGAATTGAAATCAGAAGGTTCTTGCGGTCATTGAACATGCCGTACTCGTCCTTGGCGGCGTGATAGTCGCCATTTTCCTTGAGGTCACCCATTTCACGGGCTCGGCCAATTTTGTCAGCCACTTCTGGCAGGACTTCATGTTCGAGATGGGTGATTTCGGCCTCGAGCCGGGCATACGTCGCTTTAGATAGTTGGTGCTTTGCCATGAGGAGAAGGCTACCTGTGCCTTCTACGATGGTCTCCTTATGGCACATCGCATCGCACTCATTGGCGGAGACGGAATTGGTCCCGAAGTCACGGCTGAGGCCGTGAAGGTGGTGCGCGCCACAGGGGTGGCAATTGACACAACAGATTTCGACTTGGGCGGCATGCGCTACCTACGCGACGGTGAAATTCTGTCTGACGAGGTCCTGAACCAACTACGAAATTTTGATGCCATTTTGTTGGGGGCTGTTGGTACGCCAGATGTTCCTCCCGGCATCATTGAGCGCGGGCTGCTTTTGAAGATGCGATTCGACCTCGATCTCTATGTCAACCAACGTCCGTTTGTTGGCACTGCACCAGGCCATGTGACTCCTCATGACTTTGTTGTCATTCGTGAAAACACTGAAGGGCCGTATGTCGGTGAAGGCGGCGTTTTGCGTCGTGGCACACCACACGAAATCGCAACGCAGGGAAGTGTGAATACACGTCATGGTGTTGAACGGTGCATTCGGTATGCGTTTGAACTTGCTGCCAAGCGCGAACGTAAGCACGTCACGCTGGTACACAAAACAAATGTGCTCACATTTGCGGGTGATTTGTGGCAGCGCGCATTCAACGAAGTCGCAGCGCAGTTTCCTCAAGTTGGAACTGCCTACAACCATGTTGATGCTGCGTGTATCTACTTCGTTGAAGATCCGCATCGTTACGACGTCATTGTGACCGACAACTTGTTTGGTGACATCCTCACAGACCTCGGTGGGGCTGTCAGTGGCGGTATTGGTCTTGCATCATCAGCCAACCTGAACCCGTCACGTACTGGCCCCTCAATGTTCGAACCGTCCCATGGATCAGCGCCAGACATCGTGGGTACGGGCAAAGCAAACCCCACAGCAGCAATCCTGTCTGCGGCGCTCATGCTTGATTTCCTGAATGAATCAGCTGCTGCTGATCGCATTCGTGCAGCATGTGACACCGCGCCTACAGGCTCAACCGTCGACATTGGAAATGCCATCGCAGCAATCGTTGCAGGCAAGTAATCTTTCACCACATCACTTAGGAGCAATATGCCTACTCTCGTACCAACACCAAAAATCTGGATGAACGGAACACTTGTCGATTGGGACAAGGCTCAAGTGCATGTTCTGACACACACTCTTCATTACGGCACTGGCGTGTTCGAAGGAATTCGTGCGTATGAAACCTCTGAAGGTCCTGCTGTATTCCGTCTTACTGAACACATCAATCGTTTGTTCAAGAGCGCAAAAATTCTTGGAATGGAAATTCCGTACACACCTGAGCAATTGATTGCTGCTACTAAAGAAGTAGTTCGTTCAACAGGTCTACCGTCTTGCTACGTACGACCACTTGCGTATTACGGATACGGCGAAATGGGCCTTAACCCACTTCCGTGTGTTGTTGACGTTGCAATTGCATGCTGGCCATGGGGCGCATACTTGGGTGAAGATGCCTTAACAAAAGGCGTGCGCATGAAGATCTCTTCATGGACGCGTCTTGACCACAACACCATGCCACCTGCAGCAAAAACAGTTGGTAACTACGTGAACTCATCACTCGCCAAAGTAGAAGCCCTTAAGGCCGGATACGACGAAGCAATCATGTTGAACCAGCAAGGTTTTGTTAGTGAGTGCACCGGAGAAAACATTTTCGTTGTGCGTAATGGCGTCATCCTGACTCCGCCGCTTTCTGCAGGAGCACTTGAAGGCATCACGCAGAACTGCGTGGCTCAGATTGCAGCCGAGCTTGGATATGAAATGCGGGTGGAGAACATTGTCCGCTCAGACCTCTACATCGCTGAAGAGATTTTCTGCTGTGGAACAGCTGCTGAAGTCAGTGCCATTAACTCAGTCGACGACCGCGACGTGCCGTGCCCAGGGCCAATCACCACTGCAATTGCCGGGCGCTATGCCAAGGCAGTCCGCGGCCAGGTGCCTCACTACAAGCACTGGTGCGAACTGGCCTAAATCGGACCCATCAATAAGTTGGGCCAGGGGGTTGACGAATGGCCTGGGAAGGCGCAAGACTGTACCCATGTCAATCGCCAGCACTTCTCGCCGCCTCGCCGGCACAGCTGTCGCGATCATCATTATTCGTTAGCGCACGCCGGTCTCCGACGTGCGCGTTCCAGCCGCCTTTAGGGCGGCTTTTTCATTCCCAAGATTTTGAACCAGACGACCCCAAAGAAGAACACTCACATGAACACACAACACACAAAAGAATTAGTCGAAGCATTTGACACCACCTTGCGTGACGGAATGCAAGTAGAAGGCGTATCCGCAACTGTCGAGGACAAGCTTCGTATTGCTGAACAACTTGATTACCTCGGCGTGCAATTCATTGAAGGCGGCTGGCCAGGAGCCAACCCGAAAGACATCGAGTTCTTTGCACGTGCAGCCACGGAATTGAAGTTGAAGCATTCAACATTGGTTGCATTCGGTTCAACGCGTCGTCCGAAGGGCAAAGTTGATGATGACGCAACATTGCGCAACTTGTTGGACGCCAATACGTCTGCAGTGTGCATTGTTGCAAAGTCATGGGATTATCACGTCACAGAGGCATTGCAGACAACTCTTGATGAAGGCGAGCTAATGGTTGCTGATTCAGTTGAGTTCTTGACTGGTAATGGCCGTCAAGTCATGGTTGATCTTGAGCATTTCTTCGACGGTTATAAGAACAATCCCGAATTCGCGATGCGAGTTGTTGGGGCTGCAGTGATGAAGGGCGCAACCCACTTAGTGATGTGCGATACAAATGGTGGCTCATTGCCTCATGAGATTGCTGAAATCGTTACAAAAGTCAAAGCGTTTGTCGGTAACGACGCGACGTTGGGTATTCATTGTCATGACGACACCGGGTGTGCAGTTGCTAACTCAATGGCAGCTGTAATGGCTGGTGTTCGCCACGTACAAGGCACCTTGAATGGGTTGGGGGAGCGCACTGGTAACACCAACCTCACCACAGTCATTCCAAACCTTGAATTGAAGATGGGCTTTCGTTGTTTGCCAGAAGGCAATCTTGATCGTTTAACCGCTGTCAGCAATCATGTGGCTGAAGTACTGAACCGTCCTCTGAATCCTCAAGCTCCGTACGTTGGTTCATCTGCATTCGCACATAAAGCTGGCTTGCACGTGTCAGCAATCAAGCGTGCGAAAGATGCATACGAGCACATTGACCCAGTCGTTGTAGGAAATGGAACTCGTTTTGTAGTCAGCGAAATGGCTGGTCGAGCCACTATTGAAGTGAAGGCTGAAGAGCTTGGTTTGAAGATGGACGGGGCCGCCATTGGTTCAGTCATCGAAGACCTGAAGCGTTTAGAGCACGAGGGCTACCACTTCGAAGCGGCGGATGCATCACTTGAACTACTGATGCGTCGCGCAAGCGGATGGAATCATGATGCCTTTCACGTGGAAACAATGCGTGTCATCACGGATGAAGCAGAAGATGGCGAATTCACAACCGAAGCAACGGTCAAGGTGCGCGTCGGAGAGAAGAGCTTTGTCCACACGGCCGCTGGTAATGGTCCGGTGAACGCGATTGACGCCGCATTGCGCGCGTCATTGTTACCTCACTACCCAGAACTGGCCAAGGTGCACCTCGTTGACTACAAGGTGCGAATCTTGGATGGCGCAACCGCCACAGGCGCAATAACTCGAGTACTCCTTGACGCCACAAATGGCGACAGGTCATGGACCACCATCGGAGTCTCGGCAAACATCATCGAAGCCTCCTGGAATGCCCTTGAAGAGTCATTGATCTATGGACTACTCCACGCTTCGGCGTAGAGTTTTAGTGCATGTCAGCTCCCCGCTTTTCTCCAGTTCCTCCGGTTGAACCGGTTCGCTATTACGAATCTCCTGATTCGGTTCCTGAATCGTGGTCGCTTGGTCGTCCTGGTGAAATCCAGGGACGTCAACCAGAAGGTGAGCGTCTCGGGTATCAGGGTCCTGACCAGGGATACATCATTGGTTTGGCCAAGCGTGCGCGTGCTCGAGTTCGTTTAGCCGCAGGCGAAGACATGGACGATGTTCTACGTGGATGTTCTCTGATTGCGTTGCGACGTGCGTCATTGTTTGGCCGTGCTCCAGTGGTGCATGACTTGAATGTTGCATTAGGCATGTGGGGCTATCTGTCTGATTCACCGCCAGCAGACTTGGTTTCTGTGCGTCGTGAATTGTTTGTTGGTGTCGGTAACGCTGCACATCATTACAAAGAGGGCCGCGCGATTGCTGACATGGCTCCGAATGAAACCTTGAGGATGTCGCCGTCAGAAGTGGTGACTCAATTTTCAACACAGTGGCGTTCACTCACAGGTTTTTCCGCATGACCATTTACTCAGCCCCACTTTCAGACATCGAGTTTTCACTCAACTCTTTTGTCGATCTTCCTTCCATCATGAAGTACGACCATTTCGGCGAGGCTGACCACAGTATGGTCTCAGACTTGCTTGCTGAAGCCGGACGTTTCATGTCTGACATCTTTGCTCCGCTGAATAAACCCGGAGACAACGAAGGCGCTAAGAGAAATTCTGACGGAACAGTCTCAACACCACAAGGTTTCATTGAGGCATATCACGCTTATGTTGATGCCGGATGGGGAGCTGTTTCTTTTGATACTGGTTTTGGTGGCGGAGGGTTTCCCTTTGTTGTCGGTATTGCGATTCAAGAGATGATGAACTCGGCAAATATGGCGCTCAGCATGGCGCCTTTGCTGACGCAGGGTGCAATTGATGCAATCCGTCATCATGGTGACGAGATTCAGAAGATGACCTACCTGCCAAAGATGATTACGGGCGAGTGGACTGGCACCATGAATCTCACAGAGCCTGATGCAGGAAGTGACGTCGGTTCAGTTCGCACGAAAGCTGTGCCGCAGGCAGATGGCACGTATCGCATTTACGGCACCAAGATTTACATCACCTTTGGTGAACACGACATGGCAGACAACATCATTCACTTGGTGTTGGCGCGCACGCCAGATGCCCCGGCCGGAACAAAAGGAATCTCGTGTTTCATTGTTCCGAAATTCCTTGTGGGTACAGACGGTTCCCTTGGCGTAAAGAACGATGTGTCCTGTGTATCGATCGAGCACAAACTAGGTATTAAGGCGAGCCCCACTTGTGTGTTGTCATTTGGTGATAACGACGGTGCCATTGGGTATCTCATCGGTGAAGAAAACCATGGAATGCAATACATGTTCACCATGATGAATCAGGCACGTCTTTCTGTGGGCCTTGAAGGGCTAGCGCTTGCAGAGCGTGCGTATCAACAATCGCTTGAGTACTCAGTTCTTCGTCATCAAGGCCGTGCACCGGGTGCACCGGCTGGCGAAGCATCGTCCATTATTGAGCACCCAGACGTGAAGCGAATGCTTGTCACAATGAAATCAACGATTGAAGCTCTTCGTCGTTTGTTGTATTGGAATGCCGCGTGTATCGATATTGCTGCACATCACCCTGATGAAGCAGAACGTGAAAAGGCATCTGACTTGGCAGCACTGTTAACGCCATTGTCAAAGGGTTGGGGCACTGACATGGGAGTTGCTCTCACGGGTATCGCAATTCAAATTCATGGTGGAATGGGATTCATTGAAGAGACTGGTGTGGCTCAGCATTATCGC
Organism: uncultured Acidimicrobiaceae bacterium; assembly: GCA_903934195.1. Taxonomy (GTDB): domain Bacteria; phylum Actinomycetota; class Acidimicrobiia; order Acidimicrobiales; family Ilumatobacteraceae; genus UBA2093. The sequence goes on from CAIZMV010000205.1 coordinate 29,217, forward strand.
GATGCTCGCATCACCACCATTTATGAAGGAACTAACGGCATTCAAGCAATGGACTTAGTTGGCCGCAAAATGGGACTCAAAGGCGGTGCAGTTCTCAGCGGCTTGCTTGATGAGATCGATGCGTTAGATGCCAAACTCGTCAAACATCCAGAACTTGAGTCTCTCGCAGGTGCATTGCAATCAGCGTTGCAGTCAGTACGTGGAACAACAGAATGGTTGCAACGGAACGGTACGAACCAAGTAGCTGTGTTGTCTGGCGCTACGCCGTACCTCACTCAACTGTCAACCCTGGTTGGCGGCTATGTCATGGCGCGATCAGCGCACTTGGCTGTTCATTCAGAAATGTCTGCAGATGACATTGCGGCAAAAGTTGCCACGGCACGATTCTTTTGCGAACAACTACTTCCTGTTGTTCATGGTTTGAGTTCATCAATTACCGGTGACGGTGATTTGCTAATGAGTTTTACTCACGACACCTTGTCGCGTTAAAGATCAATTGCGTGGGCGCGAAGCCCTTCGACATCACAAAACTCTGTAGCCGCCATATGTGTTGAATGCAGTTTCACTTGAGGTGCTTTGCCTTCTTCGAACGCTTCCTGCCAACGCGGTGCACATAGGCACCACTGATCGCCGGCCTTGAGGCCCGCAAAGCCGTATTGAGGCATTGGGGTGGACAGGTCGTTGCCCGCAGCCTTAGAGAACTCAAGGAATTCATCAGTCATGATGGCGCATACGGCGTGTATCCCAACATCGTCACCGCCGACTTCGCAGCAACCGGTGCGATAAAACCCTGTTACAGGTGATGTGCAGCATGTGCGTAAGCGCTCTCCGAGCACATTGAGTTGTTCTGTCTCTGTGAAGCCATCCATCTATTCAAACTACCGTTGACTGCTGTTTAATCGCTGTGCCACTAACCTTGCAGAGTCATGTCTGATTCTCCTCGCTATCGCTTTGCTCCATCACCGACTGGTTTTTTCCACGTTGGGGGAGCCCGCACCGCTCTCTACAACTGGGCACTTGCATTACGTATGGGCGGCACGTTTGTTTTACGTATTGAAGACACTGACGAATCTCGCAATAGTCCTGAATGGACACAAGGAATCATTGACGCTCTGTCGTGGCTAGGAATTGATTCACAGTCGCCCCGATTTGAAGGGCCGTACTTTCAGTCACAGAATGCAGAACTGCACATCGCTGCTGCCATGAAACTACATGCAGCAGGCAAGGCCTATTGGTGCGACTTAACTGCCGACCAGATTCAAGAGCGCGCCAAGGCCTCAGGCAAGCAGGGTTACGACGGCTACTCGCGTGACCGCGGACTTGCTGGTGGCCCCGGACACGTATTGCGGTTTCGTGTACCAGAAGGCGCGACTGTCGTGTCGGATCTTGTTCGTGGTGAAGTGGAATTTGCTAACGACACCATTGAAGATTTCGTGTTGTTGCGCAGTAACGGAAGCCCGATGTTTTTGCTGGCCAATGTGGTTGATGACATTGAAATGCGCATCACACATGTAGTTCGTGCAGAAGAGCACTTACCTAATACACCGAAGCAACAAATGTTGTGGGAAGCATTGGGCGCAACCCCACCAATTTGGGCTCATGTTCCTGTTCTTGTAAACGAGCAGCGTAAGAAGTTGTCTAAGCGCCGCGACAAAGTAGCTCTCGAGCAGTATCGCGAAGAGGGAATTCTTCCTGATGCAATGATCAACTACCTCATGACGCTCGGTTGGGCTCCGGCTGGTGATACTGAAATAGTTCCGTGGTCTTCAATGGTGGAAGAGTTCCGTCTGGAAGACGTCAACCACTCACCAGCGTTCTTTGACATCAAGAAGTTGGCCTCGTTCAATGGTGATTACATACGCGCATTGTCGTTAAATGAATTCATCCAGGCATCGTCTCTCGTGCTTGCATCTACTGAAGCATGGCCGGCGAGTCGGTTTAATGCAGATGTGTTTGCGCAAGCAGCACCTCTTGTTCAAACTCGAGTGGTCACTTTGTCAGAAATACCTGCAATGGTTGATTTCCTGTTCCTAGAGAATCCTGCAATTGATGACGATGCGTGGAACAAAACCATGGCTTCAGATTTTGCTCGCGAAGTACTTACAGACTTCGCTGCAGCAGTCACTACAGCCGATTGGAACCATGACAGTTTGAAGGGCATCCTTGAAACATGGACAGAAGCACACGGCTTGAAGTTAGGCAAGACGCAAGCGCCGATTCGCGTTGCAATTACCGGCCGAACAGTTGGGCCTCCGTTATTTGAGAGTCTTGAAATTCTTGGCCGCGAGGAAACTATTCGTCGCCTTACTGCCGGCATTGCACGGCTGGGATAATTCCTGACATGCGCGCTTTTGTGCGTTCTGCATTAGTTCTTGCCTTTGGAGCCTGTATAGCTCTCGTCTTGTATGTGGGCATGGCGGCGGTATCGGTTATGTGGGCCGGTTCACACGACGACACAACCAGCGTGGATGCGATTGTGGTTATGGGCGCTGCGCAATACGACGGTGTGCCGTCACCACTGCTTGCATCACGATTGCAGCACGCACTTAATCTGTGGAAGCAAAAGCAGGCCCCACTGATTGCAGTGACCGGAGGGAAACGACCGGGAGATCGTTTTACCGAAGGTGATACGTCGCGACGCTGGCTGACAGACAGGGGAGTGCCAGGAGCTGACATCGTTGTTGAATCATCTGGTCGCTCCACATGGGAATCCATTGAGAACGTAGCCCCGCTATTGAACGAAGTAGACGTTGATTCTGTGGTTGTAGTTAGTAGCTCATGGCATGTGCAGCGCGCCGCGCTGTCGTTGGAAGAGTTGGGGTTCCGTGCCCATAGTTCGGCTTCGCCAGATGGAGTCCTTTCAGCCTCGTCTGAAAAATCGAAACTGATTCGCGAAATTGCTGGTGTTTCCCTTGGCCGAATCATTGGTTTTGGCACTTTGTTCGAGATCACGGGCTAGGTCCACGGTGGTGGTCATGGCGAGTCACCGCTAAACTGGTGCACGCACTGGGGAATGGTGTAATTGGCAACACAGCAGTTTCTGGAACTGTTATTCAGGGTTCGAGTCCTTGTTCCCCAACCAAATGGACGTTGATATCAACTCCCTTGAAACGGTTTCTTA
>CAIZMV010000206.1 GCA_903934195.1 uncultured Acidimicrobiaceae bacterium
CTCAGCAACATTTTGTCTGACCCTGAAGCAAGTGCAAACGACCGCTTCGTAGCTCTCGACCTATTGAAGAATGCCGGCATTGCTGCTGGTGGAGTGTTGCCAATGTGTCAAGACACTGGCACCGCAATTGTGAAGGGCAAGAAGGGCCAGTTTGTTATGACAGGCGGAGGCGACGAAGAGGCAATTGCTCGCGGCGTCTTCAATACGTACCAAACAAGCAACCTTCGCTACAGCCAGATGGCACCTATCACTATGTATGAAGAGAAGAACACTGGCAATAACTTGCCAGCCGAAATCAAGATTGCTTCAGTCGATGGCGACTCATACAAGGTCCTCTTCATGGCCAAAGGTGGCGGGTCTGCAAACAAGAGCTACCTGTTTCAAGAAACAAAAGCATTGCTAAACGAGAAGGCCCTTCTTCCTTGGGTGTTTGAAAAGATGATCACGTTGGGCACTGCAGCATGCCCGCCGTATCACTTGGCAATTGTCATAGGTGGTACATCAGCTGAACAAGCAGTGGAAACTGCCAAATTAGCCAGTGCTCATTACCTCGATTCACTTCCTACGCAGGGCAGCGAACTTGGCCATGCTTTCCGCGACCTTGATCTTGAACAAAAAGTATTGAAGCTGTCGCAAGAGACCGGTATCGGTGCACAGTTCGGCGGAAAGTATTTCTGCCATGACGTACGCATTGTTCGCCTTCCACGACACGGTGCTAGTTGCCCCGTGTCGTTTGCTGTGTCATGCAGTGCAGACCGTCAAGTACTCGGAAAAATCACACGTGATGGCATTTTTCTCGAAGCACTCGAAACAGATCCAGCACGTTTCTTGCCAGAAGTTACTCATGAAGACCTCAGTGAAGAAGTTGTTCGTATTGACCTCACTCAACCAATGGATCAGATTCGTGCCACATTGTCGAAGTACCCAGTAAAGACACGCGTTATGTTGACAGGTCCGATGGTTGTTGCGCGCGATATTGCGCACGCGAAACTAAAAGAGCGTCTGGATGCAGGTAACGGGTTACCGCAATACATGAAAGACCATTGCGTGTATTACGCAGGTCCTGCAAAAACTCCGACCGGCATGGCGTCTGGCTCATTCGGTCCCACCACTGCTGGCCGTATGGATAGCTACGTGTCAGAGTTTCAAGCTGCTGGCGGAAGCTTTGTGATGCTTGCAAAAGGCAACAGGTCGCGCCAAGTTACCGAGGCCTGCCATACCTATGGCGGGTTCTACCTAGGTTCTATTGGCGGTCCAGCAGCTCGACTAGCTCAAGATTGCATCACCAAAGTCGAAGTGCTTGAGTATGCAGAGCTTGGAATGGAAGCTGTTTGGAAGATCGAAGTGCAAGATTTCCCAGCATTCATTGTGGTCGACGACAAGGGCAACGACTTCTTCGACCAGGTCGGCGGCACCGGCACACCAGTGCACCTTCACTAATTTCTTCACCTTGATAATTTTTCAATAAAGAGATAGATTTCTGTCGTGGTGACTTTTGCCACATGAACGTCAGGAAGCCCCATGAAGATTCGCGGATTGATTGCTAGCTCAGTACTACTGACCGGACTACTCACCGTTGTTGTTCCAAACACGGTGAATGCCGCTGCAAAACAGAAAGTCAAGGTCTTCATGACTGGTGACTGCGCCGATGGCCAGATGGTTGAAGGTGTCGACGAAGACGATTGCGAAATCACAGTCAGCTTGACTCCGAAAAATGCAAAGCGCAGCGCAGTACTTGAAGTTGCCTACGACTCAGAAGATCCCGAATGGGAAGAGCTTGATTCCGGCACAACCAAGTCAGGACGTCTTATCTTCGGCGTGTCATCTACCGATGAAGACGATGTATGGATGGACGGAATTGTTCTCTATCGCGTGCGCGTGAAGAAGTCTGGTGTTAACAAGGCACTAATTTCGAAGGAATACAAGACGGCATACACATCCGCCGAAGCAGCTGCTGACGACGAGAGCCTGTTGGAAGACCTTGCGACCGAAGATCCGGAAGAGCAAGCATTTAACGAAAAAATGGATGAAGCGAAGAGCGACAACCAACAAAAGATTAAAGAGCAGCAGCCGAACCAGGACATCAAGCAGAACACCAATGGAAATAACCCACCACAAAACAATGGTGGCGGACAGCCGAATAACGGTGGTCAGCCGAACAAAGGTGGCCCAACTTCGCCCCCTACTGCTGCACAGAAATCAGGAGAGTTCAACCGCGCATGTGGCTCTATTCAGATGAGCAAGGAAACTTGTGAAGCAGCTATCGCAGCAAAGACAGGCGCAGAGGCGATTGCTGCTCTTGGTGCGGATGCTGAGAAGTTCTGTAAAGCACTTGCTCAGATGGAATGCAAAGACATCATGCCGAAGATCTACATGGCAGCAGCTCCGAAGAAATAACTACTCGGCTTCTGCGAAGCCTGGCCAGTTACCCATATAGCCAATAAACGATTCACTGAGACCTTCTGCGCGCAATGTGGCGCGCGGAACAGGCAATGTACGCATTGCAAACGAAGGGTCTTTCGCAAGACGCGGGAAATCATGATTCGTAATGGCTGCTCTACCAACGGCAACAATGTCTGCCCCGGCATCCACTGCACGCTGGCAATCAGCAGCTGAATACAACTTGCCGGCTACGGCCAATTTGGTTGCGCCACGCTCAAGGTTGGCGAAAACATCGATAAGAACCTTGCCGTCGCAGTCCTCGTCGACAGCAACCTTGAAACAGTCCCACAGAGACATATCAATCATGTCTACTTTTCCAGAGTCAACAAGTCGTCCGAACACCTCGACTATTTCTGATGTCTTCATGCCAAAACGTTCAGGTGAAAGACGGATCGCGAGGTTCAGATCGGCGCCACAGCGTGCACGTATGCCATCAATAATGTCAAACACCACACGTGAACGGTTTTCCAACGAACCACCGTATTTATCGGTGCGAACATTCAGCTCGGCATTCAGAAATTGGCACAGCACATAGTCATGAGCTCCGTGAAGTTCCACCCCGTTGTAGCCGGCCTTCTCGCTGCGCACAGCAGCCTCAATAAACGCTTCCACCATCTCTTCCACTTCACCAGTGGTCATAGCGCGTGAATCCATTTTTTCGTCAACTCCAGAACTGAGTGGCTGCCCGCCAATTAGTTCTTTGGGTGAACGACGACCCGCATGATGCAACTGAACAAAAGACAAACTGTCTTCTTTATTGATGGCATCAGCTAGCCGCGTCAGGCCCTCAAGGTGTTGATCGCTGAAGCACCCAAGCTGACCAGCAAAACCTTGACCAACTGCTTGCACATGAGAGGCACATGTCATGGTGAGGCCAAAACCACCCTGAGCTCGCATTGTTAGCCATCGAAATTCATCCTCGGACAATGTTCCGTCTACGTGACTTTGTTGGTTCGTCAGTGGAGCCAACATAAAACGGTTCTTCATGGCCGGGCCATGAGCAAATGTCACTGAATCAAAAAGGGAAACCATGACTACAGCATTACCTTTCAGCAATGCACAACAAGAATTGAAGGTTTAGTCGTTGATTTCAGTGGCTAATTCGCCCAACCGAAGTTCACCTTCACGGGTCTGACCACCACGCGCCATAAAGTTATTCATTGCAGCAATTGCTTGTGGGTCTGACAAAAGAGCATTGAACTCCCCCGCTTCTGCAAGCAAGTCTTCGACAACATGATCATCGGCGCGCAAGATAGACCGCTTCGCAGCTTGCACAGCAGCGGCAGGAAACGAAGCAATACGCCGCGCCATAGCCAATGAGTGTTCTACGGGGTTTTCTACTACCCGATTCACCCACCCCCACTTTTCAGCAGTGATCGCATCAATATCATCACTGCCCAACACCACTTCAAGTGCACGAGAGCGCCCCACTAAACGAGCCAAACGAACAGTTCCGCTACCCCCAGGGATAATGCCCAGTGCCACTTCAGGCTGATTAAACACGGCGCGAGGAGATGCAAATCGCATATCCATGCTGAGAGTTACTTCACTTCCGCCACCACCGACGCGACCATCTATTGCACAGATTGTTACTTTGGGCATCGTGCGAAATGTCTCACACATCACGTGGAAATGATTGAGTTCAGTCGGTGCAGGTTGCCCAGTAGGCAGTTGCAAAATTCTTGATACATCGAAATGCGCAATGAAGAATTCTGGATTCGCAGATGACACAACGACGGCACGAACACCATCGTCATCACGAAGTTGAGAAGTGAGCTTTGCCAATTCTGGGTACAGAACAAGATCAAACAAGTTGATCGGCGGATTATCAATGATGACGTGGGCTACCCCATCCATCAACTCAACGGTTAATGACTGAAAGCCCGCGTAGCTCATGTTTACTTCAGCAAGCCCTTAATGGCGTCGCGAGTGTTCGCAATTTCTTCAGGAGTTGCCCCGAATTCCACAGCAGCAAAATCGGTAACACCAATGTCTGCCAATGCTGCAACTCGGTCTTGCACTTCACCAACTGAACCCATGATGGCGATATCTGCTGGTCCTGCTGCGCCTTCACGGTCAAGCATGGCGCGATAGCTAGGCAATGTGCCATACACCGCAAATACTTTGGCCGCACGTTCTGCAGCAGCAACTTTGTCAGTTGTTACACACACCGGAAGCGCGGCAATAATGCGAGGAGCAGGACGATCAAACTCGTCTGCTGCTTTTGTGATTGTTGGAATGGTGTGACCAGCAAGTGTTGCCGGCCCTGTGCACCACGTGAGCGTGCCGTCTGCAAGAGCTGCAGTTACACGCAACATTTGCTCGCCAAGTGCAGCGACAACAACGCCGAAGCCGTTAGAACCCTTAGCCGAGATATTGGCATGCACTTTGTAGGTCTCGCCATCAAAATGCACCGTCTCGTTGCGAGACAACGGCATCAGGACATTGAGGTATTCACGAAGGTGACGCACTGGCTTGTCGTATGACATGCCAAGCATGCTCTCAATAACCACTTTGTGACTGAGACCAATTCCTAACGTGAGGCGATTGCCAGATGCTGCAGCCACTGTGTGACACTGCTGAGCAATGGCATGTGGGTGACGCGGGTATGTAGGAACCACGGAAGTTCCCAATTCGATGCGTGGAACTTCGCGGCCAACAATGGCCAGTGCAGTTAGAGCATCGTGGCCAAAGATGTTTGGTGCCCAGTAACTGGCAAACCCATCTTGTTCTGCTGACCGGGCCTCGGCGACGACATCGTCCACCGTTCCGTCGTTAACTGCTCCACCAAAAATTCCGTATTTCATAGTGGCTGACGGTATCAGAGGTAACGAATTAATCCCTTACGAGAGACTGACGAGGTCAAGCCATTCCTTGCTGAAGTAATCCACTTGCCCATCAGGCATCAGGATCACTTTTGTTGGCTTGAGACGCTGTACGAATTCTTCATCGTGGCTCACCATGATGATCGAGCCTGGCCATGATTCAAGAGCATCAGCTACTGCTTCACGGCTTGCAGGGTCAAGGTTGTTTGTAGGTTCGTCGAGAAGCAGAACATTGTTACGACCCACCATCAACATGGCGAGTGCCAGTTTGGTCTTTTCTCCACCAGACAATGAACCGGATTCTTGAAACACTTTGCTGCCCTGAAGACCGAACATGCCGAGCAGTGCACGCATCTGAGTTTCAGTAAGTGCTGAACCAGCAGGTAACTCACGACGCATGTGCCAGATCAATGATTGATTCGGGTCAAGCGTGTCGTGCTCCTGGGCGAAGTAGCCCACTTCGACTTTGTAGCCCCACTCAATATCACCAATGTTTGCTTGCGTTGCGCCGGCCAAGATACGAAGCAGTGAGGTTTTACCCGCACCGTTGAGACCTAGAACCAGAAGGCGTTCACCGCGACCAAGGTCAAATGACACGTCTTCAAAAATTGCAGGTCCGCCGTAACCCTTAGAGAGACCCTTAGTGGTGACAACTGTGATTCCACTTTGTGGTGGTGGCGGGAACTTCACTGTGAGTGCGCGGTCTTTCTTGCGCATTCCAGTTGATTCGCCTTCAATACGTGCGATGCGCTTTTCAATGCTGTGCGCCATTGTTGCCTTCGATGCCTTTGCACCAAAACGGTCAACGACTTCTTGCAAGCGAGCAACTTCTTTGGCTTGCAAGGAAGCCTTCTTCTCCGCACGAGACTCATCTTCAGCACGAGAGCGCTTGTATTGCGTATAGGTGCCGCGATATTCGTACACCATGCCGGTGTCGTCTTCGTCTGGGCGATCTAAGTGGATTACTCGCGTGATTGCTTCATCTAGAAGTTCAAGGTCATGGCTAATGACTAGCAAAGCGCCCTTGTAGTTGCGAAGGAAATTCAGCAACCAGGTCTTTGCGTCGATGTCTAAGTGGTTCGTAGGTTCGTCGAGAAGCAACATGTCACTTCCGGCGAACAAAATGCGGGCTAGTTCCACACGGCGGCGTTCTCCACCAGAAAGCACTCCGAGAGCCAGATCAAGTCGGTCTTCCTTTAGTCCGAGACCAGCAGCAATAGAACGGGCTTCGCTCTCTGCTGAATAGCCACCCTTTAACGTGAACTCTTCTTCAGCTTTCGAAAACTTCGCAACATTCTTGTCGCTTGGGTCTTTTTCCATGATGACACGAAGTTTTTCCAACCGAGCTAGGTCTGAATCAATGTTTCGACCAGACAACACGTGGCCAATTGCTGAACGTGCCTCTTGCTCTGGAGAGGTGCGAGGGTCTTGCGACAAATACCCGAACGCGCCACTGCGCATCACTTTTCCAGCAGCCGGATCATTTTCACCACCGAGAACACGGAACATAGAAGTTTTACCGGCGCCGTTGCGGCCAACGATGCCAACCTTGTCGCGCGCCATCACCGTAAACGTGGCACCTTGCACCACGTTTTTTCCGCCGACTTCGACGGTGACATTCTGAACTTGCAACATGATTAACGGCCCGTTGTCGTTGTGGTAGCTGCAGGCACAGTGGAAGTGACCGCAGGCGCAACAGTTGCAGCACTCACAATGGTTGTCGCGGTGACACCAGCAATAGTCGTTGGGGTCTCTCCCTCAATTGTTGAGGTAGGCATCACATCATCAGTAACTAGTGAGTCATCCGTGTACTTCGAGGGCAGACATGCCCCTGGTCCTGTAGGTGCTTCACCAAGTGCTGAGGCAATGGATGAAACAAGAACTTGTCGTCCTGCATCAGTGGGGTGAATCTTGTCGCGATTAAGTACGCCAGTTTGAACTGATGTTGTGCTCCAGTCGAGGACAGAAACATTTGGATTCTTTGAAGCCACGATTCGAATTACTTGATTGACCTGCTGCATTGTGGGACGGAACAATGAAGCCGTCAATAGCAATGTTGGACGTGGAGCCAAGGATTTAACAATGGCAGTGAGGTCTTTCTCGTATAGCTCTGCGCTACCGCCGTAGTTGGTACCAAGGAACACAACAGCTGCATCCCAGCCTTCGTAAATGCGATCGCGCAACACGGTGCGTCCAAACCCCACCATTTGTCCGGCTTCTGCTTCAACTGCAACGCGCCACCCAAGCGGCACAAGACCCGCGCACATTGCCCCGCTGTACCGAGTTGCGGTGCCAGCGAGAATTGAGTCACCAAGAATCAAGACGCGGTTACCGCTAGCAACGGTGCCGAGCACTGGGCCGTCAAGATTCGCGAGAGACGCACGCACACCGTTTACGACCACTGCCCCACTGGTGGCATTGATTCCGGGGATTCGACCAACATTTGTGAGA
>CAIZMV010000207.1 GCA_903934195.1 uncultured Acidimicrobiaceae bacterium
CGGATGCGACGTTCGCATTGACCACGACACTTCGGAACTTTTGGTATCAGCACCATGGATGTCGGCTGGGTATGACTCGTTGTGGCTCACGCAACACAATGCGCGTCCGTCTTTTACTGAAGGCGACCACATTGTCACTTGGCACCGAACAGGAGACGTAGGCCATATCGATAGCGAAGGCAACGTATGGATTGAAGGGCGCATGGTGCATGTGATTCAGTCATCACATGGTCCAGTTACACCTGTTCCCTTGGAAATCGCAATTGAGGCGTTACCAAATGTTGTGCGTGCCGCAGCTGTGGGCGTTGGTCCAACTCACGTGCAGCAAATTGTCATGGTTCTGGAAACCATGAATGGGACTGAAGGCCCAGCTGATACCGAACTGACGCAAGCAGTACGTGCTGCACTTGCTCCGCTAGCAATTGCTTCCGTATGGATTTCTCAGAAGCTCCCGGTGGACATTCGCCATAATTCAAAGATTGATCGCACCGCAGTGTCTCAACAGATGTCCAAAATTTTGTCAGGTATCAAATAGTGAAAGTCTTAGTGACTGGTACTGGAAGTTTGCTTCTTGGTGGTGTGGCGAGCGAACTCTTGCGTCGTGGTGATGAAGTTGTGTGTCTGCAGCGTAGACCTGCAGCTTTTACGGGTCACCAAAAAGCGCATGAGGTGTTGGCCGATATATGTGATGCAGATGCAGTTGCATTGGCCGCCAACGGGTGTGATGCAATCATTCACGGTGCAGCGCGAGTAGGGGTTGTGGGGTCACAGAAGGAGTTCTATGACACCAACGTGCATGGAACGGAAAACATTCTTCGTGCCGCTGAACAGCAGAGTATTTCTCGGCTTGTTTTTGTCTCAACACCGTCAGTTGCTCACACCGGTGATTCACTTGTTGGTGCACCAGCTAGCCAAGCCGAAATTGGGCGTTCACGTTCGTATTATGCAGAGTCGAAAGCCATTGCTGAACGAACAGTTCTGAATGCACGAAATAGCCAGTTGGCTGTTGTCGCAATTCGTCCACATTTGGTGTGGGGGCCTGGAGACACTCAGTTAGTTGGGCGAATAGTTGAACGGGCAAAGAGTGGACGCCTAGCAGTCGTTGGTACAGGCAATGCATTGGTGGATTCGACATATATCGATAACGCAATTAGTGCCCACATTGCTGCGCTTGATGCGCTTCACATTGGTTCATCATGCGATGGCAAGGCGTATGTCGTATCAAATGGGGAGCCACGGACCGTGAACGAACTGATGCGTTCTATGTGTGAATCAGCCGGGGTTCCATTCGAACCGCGACATCTTTCTTTGACGCTTGGAATTCGGCTCGGTTCTCTGGTTGAGCGCCTGTGGCCGCTGATGCAATCATCTGAACCGCCAATCACTCGCTTTATCGCAGAGCAATTGGGAACTGCACATTGGTTTGATCAACGCGTCGTTCACAACGATCTGAAGTGGGCACCAAGTGTGACTCTCGATGAAGGTTTCAAACAGCTCACGCAGTGGTTCGCGTCGCACTAACGCCTTTATATCTTGTAGACCAACGATGCTGTGGCGCAGAGTTTTCCTGATGTAGCACCACGGACTTCGGCTCGACAAAATGCGATGGAGCGACCACGTTTTGTTATCCAACCTTCACAGACCGCATCTTCTCCGGCCACTGCTGAAAGGTATTCCACATTCATACTGATGGTGACGAACGAACCATTTTCATACGGACCACCAACAGCTGGAACAACTGTTGTGTCAATAAGGCTGGCGATTGCTCCACCGTGCATGATTCCGGCTGGTTGGTTCATCTCCCATCGCGCTGGTAGGCGCATGCGCGCATAGTCACGTTTGACTTCTTCAACAATGAATCCGAGATAGACGGCGTAGTTCATGTCTTGATCCCACTTAGGGAATCGGGCCCAGAATTCTGCTTGTTCTTGAGTAAGCGGTTCGAATTGGTCGGCAATCATGATTACAAACCGTAGACCCGGGTTGCAGTGCCGCGGAACATTGCATCTTTTTCCGCTTCAGAAAATGAGGCAGTCATCTTTTTGAAGGCATTCCATACAACTGTGTATGACAACGAAAAGCGATCGATAGGGAAGTTTGATTCAAACATGCATCGGTCTGGACCAAAACATTCAATGGTGTGATCAAAGTATTTCTGTTGCGCTGCAATGAACTCATCGGACGTAGGCGGTCTTTCTGCTATGTGCCAACCGAAACCATTGTCGGGCATTGCGAGCCCACCCAATTTCGCAACCACATTTGAGCACTGAGCGATATCTGCAATGTCTTTCTTCCATTGCGTAAAGATGTCATCTCGTTGTGACGCGTACGGACCCACACCGAGGGGTGTTCCGAAATGATCAAGCACCATTGTTGTCGTGGGAACTGCACGGGCTAGTTCTAAGAATTCTGAGTTCTGGTAGTGGTAATGCCACGAGTCGTATGTCAGACCACGTGTACCGAGAGTTGCGACACCTCGCTGAAAGTTTGGGTTCTTGTAGAGGTCCTTCGCTGCGCCGCCAGGAATCGCCAGAACTTCTGGGTGGTCAGCGCGGGAAAGCGCGTCACGAATTCCGCGCAGTAGGCCGTTGCTTGCTTCTGTGTGTGCATCAAGAATGTCGTTAAGGTCATCGCGACGTAAGTCGGCATGGGCAACAATGCCTGAGATGAGATGTGCAGGGTCTCGTCGTGACTCTCCGGCCACAAACTCTGTTTCGCCAACTGGAGCAAGGTGGGCAGGTCCGTCTTTTCGATAGCTTGCGCCGCATTCGATGAAGACAGTTTTTTCAATGAGGTGACCTGCTGAGGCATCATCGTGTAGTTGGTCTAGTCCGTAGGGCAATGAGCCGCCGACTGGCCACAGATGGTGGTGCGGGTCAACAATGCGTCGAGCGGGGTCGACTACCTCTTCGTGGACTTGGCTAAACCATTCGGGGGTACCAGGTGTGTAACTATTCATCAGCAAGTTCTAGTACCTGGTCCTCTCTAGCGCCGTACTGGCGTGGTATTTCGAGAAGTGACACTAAATACGGGGATAAACAGGGCAAAATAGTTGCTGATGTTGACTGCTCACCGCCTCTCTAAGTACACGACAGTTGCGTGTCTTGTCTTGGCGGTTTTGATTCAGCAAGTGGTGTCTCGTGGTCTGTTGTCAGACTTTGATAAGACAGCGCGTGAAATAGCGCGAGACATCAATGCACCACATGATTTTTTCTCAGTCACTGTCATGCTTGGCTTACGAGGAATCATTCTCACTATTTGTCTTCCGATTCTTGGGTGGTTGTCTTGGAAGAGACGCTCGTGGGTACCTATCGCCGGATTCTTAGTGGTGCTTGTTTTTGAAACAGGTATCGCTGGGGCGCTGAAAATTTCAGTCGGACGTATTTTTCCGTATCAGTATGAGAATTTCTGGAATCGCATGATGATCGGACAAGACGAAATGGCTTTCCCCTCTGGACACGCCGCGAACTGTGTTGCGCTGTGGGGATATGTTGCGTGGTATTTCACCAATGCAGGAACGCGCGCTCGACAAACTGCGATTCGACTTGTGGTTGTTGCCAGTCTCATTGTTGGCGTTTCTTCCTGGCTTATTAGGACTCATTGGCCAACTGATCTTTTGGCAGGTTATGCCGTAGGTACGATTTCGTTACTAGCAGTGATTGGGTTGTACACGGCGCTCCGGCTTAATCCCGAGGCCACGATGCAGCACTCTCAAGAAGCTGGTCGCGAAACTGCGGATGCGCAATAGCTGCTAGTGCTTGTGCGCGCTCACGAATTGTGCGGCCCTCTAATTCAGCAACACCAAACTCAGTAATTATGGTGTCGACTTGATGACGCGGAGTACTGACGACACTTCCTGCAGGAAGAATGCCCATAATGCGGCTCGTCAGAACGCCATTAATCATTGTGGTTGAGGGCAAACAGATGAGGCTTCTGTCGGTGGCGTCAAGCCCAGGTCCGGATACGAAATCTTCATGGCCACCAACACCGCTGAATTGCGTGCCACCAATGGTGTCTGCAACAACTTGACCAGCAAGGTCAACCGCAAGTGCGCCGTTGATAGTGACCATGTTGCGATTGCTCGCAATTAGTTCAGGCGAGTTCACAATCTTCACTGGCAAGAAACGGACTGCGTCGTTGTTGTGGAGCCACGTGTACAGCTCTGGAATTCCGGCTGCAAACGTAGTTGGTGAAAACCCATCGAACTTGCTTCCTTTGTTGTTTGTAACTTTTCCTGCCTGGTGCAAGCGCATGAGCCCGGTGGTGAACATTTCTGAATGCACACCAAAATTTCCCATGTCGCTTGCGGCAAGCGACAGTGCAATCTGATTCGGAATGCCACCGATTCCTGTCTGTAAAGTGCTTCCGGAATGGATGAACGTCAGGGCGATATCGGCAATTGTTCGTTCTGCATCGGTTGGGACCGTATCTGCCAAGTTCAACGGAGCTCGATCTGTCTCAATGAGGCAATCAATTGCATCAACATGAACTCGATGCTCATGAGATGCAACTCCGAACGTTCGTGGAAAGTGTTCGCTGACTTCTACAAGAAGAATTCGTTCCGGATCTGAACTTGCTCGATGTATTTCATCAATGGTCGCGCCGGCATGTACAGACAAACTCACCCAGCCGTCAACCGGTAGTGATCCTGCTGTTGCCATGATCCGTGGTCGCATTTTCTGAAGGATGGGCTCGAATCGACGAAAGTCTGCCGGAACGAAATCAATGGAGGCGCCA
>CAIZMV010000208.1 GCA_903934195.1 uncultured Acidimicrobiaceae bacterium
CTCTAGGCTTCACCACATCATGTTGAAACGTCTTGCCCCAGTTGTTGTCCTATTACTAATGGTCTCGTGCGCAAATAACGATTCGGCCCCAGATACCACTGCGGCTGCCGGCACCCCCTCCACTTCCACTGTGGTAGCCGTGACGACTACTGCGGTCCCTGCGATCTTTAACCCAGAATCGGGCGAAAAGGCCATTAAGTGTGACAACAAAGCGGTGGGAGCCAGTTATGGCGAAAAGGTCAAACTTGAGTTTTGTACAGAAACGTGGGCCATGGGCGACACAGACCAAGACAGATGGAACTGCCCCAAGGAAGGGTGCGAACAGACCCGCCTGTATCACCGTGTCGACACCAAGTGGACTTCCCCTGCGATCTGCAGTCGCGACAAGCCACTGACCCGATTCGCTCTAAGTTGTTACGTACCGAATGCCGGGCCGGCAACACTGGCTGAAATTCCGCCAAAAGATGTTGCGTGCATTATTTGGCCAACCAACAAGTCGCTTACGTATGTGAAAGAGACCGGTTGCACACCGAGCAAAGCTGACATCAATCTTTCACTCTCTGCTGAATGCACGGGGTACTTCGCTGCAGTGTCGCTGCCATTAGAGAAATGCGATAACGGCGGTGCAGTAACAGTGATGCAGAAACAACTTCGAGCAGCTGGTTACTCAGTCAGCGTCGATGGGTACTTTGGGCCAGCACTTGCTAAAGCCGTGTATGCGTTCCAAGGTGAGAAAGGTCTCCAGCAATTGGGGATCATTGACTCCGCTACATGGGATGCCTTGTCTCCGAAAGCATTCCCTGGCTGACCATATGTCTCCTGCTGTGGAATTAGCCCACCAAAACGCGGTTGATCGCGGTCAAGATTTTTACACTGATCCTGAGAACGGGTTGATGGTCATGACTGCGCTGTATTTGAAGAAGCGCGGAAGTTGTTGTGCGAATATTTGTCGTCATTGTCCGTTTGGTCATGACGGCAAAGACCACAGTGGCACAATATAGAGATGCCCTCCCCCGCCGTGAAGCGTGAAGTCACTGGCCTGAGCGCAACAGTTGTAGTCACCGTTGCATCGGTGTTCATGATGTACGCCCGTAATCGGGACTTCTTTTATCGTGACGATGTCGAACATCAGCACATGGGTGTTTTTACGGCATTGCATCACAACGGCTACGGAATCAATGCTCTCGGTAGTTTCAACAAGTCGTGGTTCTTGTCATTAGTTACGGGTGAAATTCAGTTTGGTGTATTCAACCCAGTCAGTTATGCGCGTGACTGGATTGCGGCCTCGGGTGACAACTTGGCTCGTGCCGCAATGTTAATAGCGTTGATGTACTTGGTGATTGCGGCTGTAGGCGCATACGTTGCAGCGCGGGCACTTGCAATTTCACCCTCTATGTCTGTTGCGGCATCGTTGTTCTGCACATTCAATGTGCACCTTTTGTATTGGGATGCAAGTAGCTGGACACCTGCATTGATTGGCTTTTCATGGTTCACATGGTTCGTTGCTGCGGTGTGGTGGACTCGTCGTTCAATTCGTTTCGCACCATTTATTCCTATTGCCGGGTACCTACTTGTCAGCGCTGGTTGGCCTCACGCCATGATTGCTGGCGGAGTTGTTGCACTAATAGTTGGCCTTGAACAATTGTTCACTCGCACATGGCGTACCCGTGAAGCACTGATCTATACCGCAGCATGCGTCACTACTGCATTGGTGTCTTCGCCAGTGTGGGTATCAGCACAGGTGTTTGCAGAATGGGCGGCTCGTGCACCTCACGGTTTATTCAACGATGGTTTTCTCACACATCAACTTGATGCATTGGTGTTGTCCTTCTCGCCCTTCGTACAGCCATATGTTGATGGCTTTGCAGGGCAAGGGTTTATGTTCGAACCCATTACATACATCACCTGGGTGTTGCCATTAGCTGTGTACTGGGTTGTCACTTCACAGACCGTTCGCCGCATTGTGCGTGTCGATGCAGTTATTGCGGGCATCGTTAGCGTTGGCATGCTGGGGCCAAGCATTCTCGGCCCTACTCGTTGGCCATTTCGCTTTCAACCCTTCGCTGCGTTTCTTGTAGTCATGGTGGTGATGCGCGCATTACAGGCCGCGCCCACAAGTGGTTCCACCCGCACACGTTTCGAACAATCGTGGCGATGGATTGCGCCAGTTGTGTGGCTAGCACTCACAGCATTGCGACCACGACTGATTCCGATGCTGTTGACAGCACTGTTGTTCATTGCAATTCCAATTGCACACCACATATTCATTACATATGGTCAACGCGTTTTTGCTCCGCTATTAGTGGTGTCAGTAGTTGCAACGACCGGATGGTTGATGTTCGCCAGCCCGTCGCCTGCAATGCCAGGTGATCGCAATGCTCCAGCATCACGTGCGGCAATTGCGAATCAGTACTCAGTTCTCTCAGGTCATCGCGTGTTTGTTCTGCAGTCAGATTTGGCTGGTGCAATGACAATCGAACGTAAGCGGGGCCGCTTTCGTTTAGTTCCGAATGCTCCTGGTGCTGTTACTGCAACAGAAATGGCAGACGGCAATGTTATTCAGGCTGCAAATATTGATGCTGAATTTGTCACTGGGTATTCCGCCATGCCACATGAGGGCCTAGAAAACCTTTTACAAACACGAGTGTTTGGATGGTCTAGTGAAGGCACAGCACCAGCACTGTTCACGGTGGAACCCACAACAGGTAAGACA
>CAIZMV010000209.1 GCA_903934195.1 uncultured Acidimicrobiaceae bacterium
ATCAGCAACATTGCGCCAATGACTCCGAGAAGAACTGGCCAATGCCATCCCTCGATGGTGAGATCCACCTTTCCGCTGGAAGAACCAGCACTAGCCGCAACGAGTGAACCAATGGAGAACATCTGGGAGATGTTAGTTGACTACTTCGTCTCTGTCTTGGCACCACCAATGACTGCTTGGGCAGCAGAAAGTCGGGCAATGGGAACTCGGTAGGGCGAGCAACTGACGTAGTTCAACCCAGCGCGATAGAACATTCCGATTGATTCTGGGTCACCGCCGTGTTCACCACAGACGCCAAGCTTGAGGCTCCGCTTTACCTTGCGACCTCGTTCGGCCGCCATGAAGACCAATTCGCCCACGCCGTTTTGGTCGATCGTTTCAAAAGGATTGCGCTTCAGAAGGCCAGCTTCTAGGTACGCAGGCATCATTCGGCTCTCGACATCATCGCGACTGAAACCGAATGTCATTTGCGTAAGGTCGTTTGTACCGAAGCTAAAGAAATCTGACACTTCGGCTAATTCGTCAGCGCGCAACGCGGCTCGTGGAGTCTCGATCATGGTTCCAATAGAAACCTTCGGCCGTTTAATAGATTTCTCACCCTTTTTAGCCTTCGGAACTGGACGTGAATTGATGTCGGCAAGGACCTCTTCCACCCAACTACGCGCCAGAGCTAGTTCTTCACGAGTCACGGTGAGTGGAATCATGATCTCAACGATCGGTTCGTAGCCCTTTGATGCCACATCATCAGCAGCTTCCATCAGTGCGCGCACTTGCATGGCATACAGACCAGGCTTCATAACACCAAGACGAACTCCGCGAGTTCCCAACATGGGGTTCACTTCGCTCCATTCGTGTGCAGCACGAAGAAGGGTTGTTTCTTCAGCATCAAGGCCAGATGTGGCTTTCTTGATCTCCAATTCGTTGACATGTGGCAAAAATTCATGAAGTGGCGGATCAAGGAGGCGTACGGTGACCGGAAGCCCTGACATTTCCTTCAACAACGCCGCAAAATCCTTCTTCTGAACTTTCCGCAGCTCTTCAAAAGCTGATGCTTCTTCTTCTGGAGAACTAGCAAGAATCATTCGGCGCACGACCGGCAATCTGTCGGGAGCTAAGAACATGTGCTCGGTACGACACAGCCCAATTCCTTGCGCTCCGAGTTCACGTGCTTTCTTTGCATCTTCGTTGGTGTCTGCGTTAGCGCGAACATCCATCTTGCCTTTGCGCACTTCATCAGACCATTTCAGAATTGTGTCAAATTCTTTTGGTGGTTTTGAAGCCACCAATGCAAGTTGTCCGAGCATTACTTCACCAGTGGTTCCATCAAGCGACAACCAGTCGCCTTCCTTCACCGTGACTCCGTTTGCTGTGAACGAGTTACCAGAAATCTTGATGGAATCTGCGCCGACAATTGCCGGCGTGCCCCAGCCGCGAGCAACTACAGCAGCGTGGCTTACTAGACCACCACGCGAAGTGAGAATGCCTTTTGCAACCATCATGCCGTGAACGTCTTCTGGGCTAGTTTCCGCACGAACCAGAATCACGTCCTTGCCAGCCAGAACAGCAGCTTCTGCATCATCAGCGGTGAAAAACACCTGACCTACTGCAGCTCCTGGAGATGCAGCGAGACCTTTAGCAATTCCCTTTGATTTCGTGGCGAACTGAGGATGCAGAACTTGGTCAAGATGATCAGCTGCAACACGCATAATGGCTTCGGACTTTGAAATCTTCCACGCCTTCTTGCCAGTTCCGGTTGGCTTAGTCATCTCGACAGCCATTCGTAACGCAGCAGCTCCCGTGCGCTTTCCGACTCGCGTCTGAAGCATCCACAACTTGCCCTGCTCGATTGTGAACTCGGTGTCACACATGTCTTTGTAATGACGCTCAAGTCGCGCAAAGATTTCCATCAACTCAGCATGAATTGTTGGAAACTTCTTTTTCAGCGCATTGAGGTCTTCTGTATTACGAATACCGGCGACAACATCTTCGCCTTGAGCATTGACCAAGAAGTCTCCATACGGCTTTGAATCACCAGTGGCAGCATTGCGAGTGAAACCAACACCTGTTCCTGAGTTCTCGTCGCGGTTACCAAACACCATGGCTTGTACGTTGACCGCAGTACCCAGTTCATGGCTGATTTTTTCTCGAACTCGGTACGCGATTGCTCGCGGACCATTCCACGATCTAAAGACGGCTTCAACAGCGCCGCGTAGTTGCTTGGCAGGGTCTTGAGGAAACGGCTTGCCAGTGGCTGTTGCAACTGCCTTCTTGTAGACCTCGCATAGGTCTTTCAATGCTGAAGCTGGAATATCAGCATCGGTCTTTGCGTTAGCGACTTCTTTTGCCTTGTCGAGCGCGTGCTCAAAGACAGCACCATCAAGACCAAGAACAATTCGTCCGTACATTGAAATGAATCGGCGGTACGAGTCATATGCAAACCGCTCGTTGTTGGTAGTAGTTGCTAGAGCAATCACGCTCTTGTCGTTCAGGCCAAGATTAAGAACCGTGTCCATCATTCCGGGCATTGAAAACTTTGCACCAGAACGAACCGACACCAATAGTGGGTCTTTTGAGTCGCCCAATTTGCGACCCATCTTTTTTTCCAACGCCGCAACATGCTTTGTCATTTCGTCAGTGAGAGTCTTTGGCCACCCACCGTGCATGTAATCACGACACGCATCGGTACTAATGGTGAAACCATGCGGAACTGGCAAGTTCAACACGCTCATCATTTCAGCCAAATTGGCTCCCTTGCCACCCAAAAGATCTTTGTACTCCATTGGTGGACGACGATGTTTGTGGTCGAAGGCAAAAACGTATGACACGCCGAAAGTCTAGGCGCCTACGGCTTTACCTCGTTCTTCAATACACTTGTGACATGAGAAGCCGAACACACCAGACGTCGCGCAATGTGTTCAATGTTTTCGGCTTCCCCACAACCGTGAAGCCTGGTTTTGGAGTCTTTCTCGCCTTCCTGATTTTCCTGTACCCCTTTCCGTTAGGACTTTGGATGGCCGGAGCAGTTGGAATATTCACCCTGATTCACGAACTAGGCCATGCTTTGGCTGCCCGCATGTCTGGCTGTACTGCATCTATTTCGCTTGATTTCATGGTTGCGTATGCCTCGTACGAACCACGCAGTCCCTTGACCTGGGGGCAAAAGGCCCGCATCGCAATTGCAGGATCATCTTTACAAATCACTTGTGCCATTGCAGTTTTGCTTCTCAACAGCACGAACCCTTTCAGTCGAGCAGATATCACTATCAGCGACGCAACTATTTCCATTTGGTGGGCTGGCATCGCATTAGGAGTCCTCAACCTTGTTCCTCTCCTTCCACTTGATGGCGGAGCATTCGTTGCAAGCATTGTGGAACATTTCATGCCAGGTCGCGGCACAGACATTGTCTTGAAAACAAGTGCTACTCTCACAGCGTTGCTGTTCGGACTGTGCATCGTGAGCGGCAATACCGAACTTGCTCCTCTTCTCGTGTTCATGCTGTTTATGCAGTATCAAACTCTTGCGGCCCCGGAACGACAAAAGAAGTACTTGGCGAATCCTGCTCTTTCTCCTGAGGGAGACCCAGAGTTCGACTCGGTGATTGCCGCCAGCATTCTTTCCGCAGGAGATGCCACCAAAGCTTTACGATTCGCAACCGAGGCGTATCGCCTGTGCCCTGCTGACAGCAATGCTTTTCAAGCCGCTCGCAGTGCAATGAAACTGGGAGACCATTCTTTGGCTGTTCAATGGCTACACATTTCAGAACTGTCCCAATTCGATTCGGGACGCTTTCAAATTCTGTTCAACCACGCAACCGAATTTGCACCACTACGTGGACGCAACGACGTCTCAGACGAGTGGTTCACCAATCGTTGAGGTTCGTGCAATACGAGCAAGTGCAATACGAGCACCAATTGATGTGACAGTGCCGACCGATTTGTCGTCTTCCATCACACGCGCTCCAACACCGAGTCCATCGCGAGAAAGCGCCCGCACCACAACTGGAGCCAATGTTCCGCGAGAATCCATTCGCTCAACAAGTTCTTGACCCGGGTAACACCCCTTAGTGAAACTGACGGCGACAGACAGAATTCCTGTTGTACCAGGAATGTCACCCACTAAAACATCGACACCAAGTTTTGGCCAACGGGCATCAGCACGCGAGTAGTCAATGCGCTCTGGCTCGGTGACTTCTCCCAGTGTTGGCACAAGCGATACATCGCCAACTACATCAACTTCATCTTCGGAACCCCAATATGGATTCGCACGTCCGGGACCGGCACCAACTTCACGCACCGCATTGGGTCCGCGAAAAGCACGTACTACCCAATCACTGCGGCGCAATGTGACTTTGGCGCGTAGAACAAAACGCTGCAGGCGCACGATCACTTCATCTGCAAATCCTGCATCAAGATCAAGGGTAAACACCGTGTCTTCGTGGCGCACCACCCGCACAAGTGCTGATACGTGACCGGTGGGTTCAAGCAACAAACTGTGAATGCTTGTACCGACTGCTAATGATGCAATGTCATTAGCAAGCTGTGAATGAAGGAAGGTTTGCGCATCATCACCTTGCACGATGATGACGTCTCTGGCAATATCAGCCCAAACAATGCTCACGCTATTGTCCCTGCTTCGCGGCGACGTTGCGTCATTCTTTCGGCAGCTGGAATAGTGGCAAGCAATGCTCGCGCCTTGTTTTCACATTCCAAATCTTCATCTGCTGGGTCGCTATCGGCAACGATGCCGGCGCCTGCCTGCAGACTTGCAAACTTTGGACCTACAAACATTGTGCGAATTGCAATAGCGGTATCGAGGTTTCCTGAAAAGTCGACGTACCCAACAACACCCGCATAGGGTCCGCGTTTCACTGGTTCTAACTCATCAATTATTTCCATTGCACGCACCTTTGGCGCACCGCTTACGGTGCCAGCTGGCAATGTTGCTCGCAAGACATCAATTGGGCCAAGACCAGGCTTCAAGTCACCAGACACTTGCGACGTGAGGTGCATGACATGGCTGTAACGCTCAAGCGTCATCAGTTCATCCATTTGTACGGAACCAAAAGTTGACACCCGGCCAACGTCGTTACGAGCAAGGTCAACCAGCATGATGTGCTCTGCAACTTCTTTCGGGTTTTCACGCAATTCTCCGGCAAGCCGCTTGTCGTGTTCGTCATCGACTCCGCGCTTGCGAGTTCCAGCGATAGGACGAGACACCACTCGCCCATTCACCAACTGCACAAGAGGCTCGGGCGACCCGCCAACAATGGTGAGGTCAGGTTGGCGCAAGAAGTACATGTACGGGCTTGGATTCACCTGACGAAGAACTCGGTACACATCAAACGGATCTGCAGTGAGGTCGATATCAAACCGTTGAGAAAGAACTACCTGGAAAATATCGCCAGCGCGGATGTATTCCTTTGCAACGTCGACCGCAGAGCGATACGCGCCATTGGGCATAGATGAACGCGTTGTTGGCAGGTTCTCGCCAGCCACTGGCGGTTCTACTGCAACGTATGCAAGTGGACGAGCAAGATCAGCGACAGCTTCATGAACACGAACAACAGCAGCATCGTAGGCTTCACCAACTTGCGCTTCAGTCAAACCAGCGACTGGAACACTTTCGAGCATGTAGACGCGTTGACGCCAGTGGTCGAAGGCTGCAAGCGAGCCAATAATGCTGATCGAAGCGTCTGGTAAGTCGCGGTCATCACGCGGAACATCTGGAAGATCTTCAATCTCGCGAACAACGTCATAACCGAGGTGCCCCATAAGTCCACCTTGCAGCGGAGGAAGGTCTGGGAACAGCGGCGCGCGATAGATGCGCAACAGTTCTTCCATTGCAGCCAACATGCCTTTATCTAGAGGCACACTTGCGGGCACGTCGCCAGTAACTGTGAGGACACCATTGCGAAGCGTAAGAGTTCCGCGCGGATTGCGACCCACAAAGGAATACCTGCTCCAACGTTCGCCATGTTCCACTGATTCGAGCAAGAAGCCATCTCCATCGCCCACCAGTTTGATGAAAGCAGCTACCGGAGTCTCAAGGTCGGCAAGAATCTGCGTCCAAACAGGAACAACTGTGTGCAGTTTCGCTAGTTCAATGAATTCAGCACGCGACGGCGTGACCGCGGTACCCGTCATTCGTCTTCGCCAAATGCTCGATAGAAACATGAACGCTCGCCCGTATGACAGGCTCCGCGACCTTCTTGATCCACCTTGAACAAAAGAGTGTCCCCATCGCAGTCGTAATACGCTTCGCGCACAAACTGCCGATCACCACTGGTATCACCCTTGCGCCACAACTCACTTCGGCTGCGGCTGTAATAAACCATGCGACCTTCAGCAAAAGTCATGCGCAGAGATTCTGCATTCATCCACGCCATCATCAAGATGTCGCCCGTATCAACACACTGTGCAATCGCCGGCACGAGACCGTCGGCGTTATAGACCACGCCAGACAATTGATCGGCAGTGGCAAGAATGACGCGCCCTCGTGAATTGTCTGAAGTCTGGTCGTTGTTGCTCACCGTAAGTACGGTACCGTCTTGCCCCGTGGGAGTGGAAACTATTTACCTAGAAACCATCGACGGCATCAATGTCGAAGCCGATTTGGTACGTACTGACGCAGATCTTGTTCGAGCCGTAGTGATTATTGGCCACCCTCACCCCCTGTACGGTGGCGACCGTTTCAATCATGTCGTGAGAGCCATGCAGGACGTGGCCTTAGGACTTGATTGTCATTCCATTGCTGTTGATTTTCGTGGGGTGAATAACTCAGGCGGCTTTCATGATGATGGCGATTCTGAACGCCTTGACCTAGCTGCTGCATGTGAATTGTCTGACCTCATTGCACCCGAGGTTCCCATCATCATGACTGGTTACTCATTCGGTTCAGTTGTTGGCCTGAATGTCAGCAACCCTTGGATTGCCGGATGGATTGCAATTGCACCGCCCGCACAAATGATGAAGTCACTTCCATCTGCGGCAAATAACCCACGACGGAAAATCATTATTGCGGCAGAGCATGATCAATTCACAACACCAGATGAAATAGCCACTGCGATTTCTACGTGGGACAACAGTCAAATCATTCTGGCCCCGGGTGTTGATCATTCTTTTGCCGTAAACGCGGCAACTCTCTGCAACTCAGCCCTGTCTCAACTGCTCGAGACTATTTCCTAATTGGGAATTGCGAACCCGGATACCGCGCGATGCCATGTCGCGCTTTGCATCGCCAATGGTGTGTTCACCAAAGTGGAATATTGATGCCGCTAGTACACCTGTTGCGCCGCCTTCAATGACACCGTCAGATAAATGACCAAGTGTGCCCACGCCTCCGCTAGCGATAACTGGGACACCAACAGCATCTGACACCGCGCGGGTTAGACCAATATCAAAACCGTCTCGCGTGCCATCACGATCCATGGATGTAAGAAGAATTTCGCCAGCACCAAGCGACACTGCCGCAACTGCCCACTCAACGGCGTTTAGTTCTGTAGCCGTACGTCCGCCGTGCAAGAACACCATCCATTGATGAGACGCAGCGTCCCACTTGGCGTCAATAGCGCACACAACACACTGTGATCCGAATTCGTCTGCGATATCTGCAATCACTTGAGGTCGCTGTACTGCGGAAGTATTAACGCTGATTTTGTCGGCACCCGCCCGCAACAATGCTCGTGCATCAGATAGTTCGCGGATACCTCCACCAACTGTGAACGGAATAAACACTTCCTCTGCTGTTCGAGAAACAACGTCAATCATGGTGTCGCGACCATCGGACGATGCAGTGATATCCAAGAAGACCAACTCATCAGCACCTTGTGCGTCATAGCGAGCAGCCAATTCCACGGGGTCTCCTGCATCGCGTAAATCAACGAAGTTGATTCCCTTCACAACGCGACCATTAGTTACATCAAGACACGGGATAACGCGCGCAACTAGATCTGGATTCATGACAAAACCGCCAACGCTTCAGACACAGAGAATTTTGATTCATACAACGCTTTACCAACGATGACGCCGTTCAAGCCAACGACAGCTGCCAGTTCTGCAAGATGAGACAGAGCCCCAACACCACCGCTAGCAATGACAGGAATCGAAGTCTGAGACACCGCGCGCGCCAGCCCTTCAACGTCTGGACCAGTCAGCATGCCATCACGAGAAATATCTGTAATCACAAAGGCCGACGCTGTTGGAAATTGGCCAAGTAAGTCATCTACCTGCACGCCAGAAGATTCAGTCCAGCCGTGCGTGGCTGCCACACCGTTGCGATGATCAAGCCCAACAGCAACAGAAACGATGGCTGACACTCGACGAACGAGTGCAGGGTCGGCAACTGCAGCAGACCCCATAACAACACGCGTTACTCCGGCGGCCGAAAGAGCCTCAGCATCTGCTTCAGTGCGCACTCCGCCACCCACTTGCAGTGATGCCCGACCCGCGATTGCGCTTGCAACCGAAGCAATCACTGAACGATTTACAGGTTCGCCACTTCGTGCTGCATCAAGGTCGACCATATGCACCCACGTTGCTCCTTGATCTACAAATGAGAGAGCCATTGCAACAGGGTCAACGCCATACACCGTGCTGTCGTCATACTCCCCTTGGCGTAAGCGAACTACTTTGCCTCCGAAAACATCGATCGCCGGATACAGAATCATGCTGCTGCCACTGATTTCACGAAATTCTCAAGCAACCGCAAACCAGCCGTAGCCGATTTCTCTGGGTGAAACTGAGTTGCAAATACGTTGCCACGACGGAAAGCGACATTGAGTGTTTCGCCATAATGAACTGTTGCTGCAACATCGTTGCTATCAGTTGGTACACCGTGCAAAGAATGAACGAAATACATCCACGGGCGTTCATCAAGACCTGAAAACAGATCGTCTGCTTTAGTGATGTTGAGTTGATTCCATTGCATTTGGGGTCGCGGAACATCGGCCGAGAGCCACTGCACCGAACCAGGAATGATGCCAAGCCCCGTTGCGGTCTCGTCTTCTGCGCTTGAATCGAACAACATCTGCATGCCAACACAAATACCCATGAACGGAACACCG
>CAIZMV010000210.1 GCA_903934195.1 uncultured Acidimicrobiaceae bacterium
ATCTCTGTTGCTGACGCCATTGCGCTTGAACCAGACGGCGTGTTGTTGTCGCCTGGCCCTGGCCGTCCTGAAGACGCCGGAATTATCTGTGATGCCATTTCTGCATTCGCAGGTTCAGTGCCCGTGTTCGGTGTGTGTCTAGGACATCAAGCAATTGGTCATGTGTATGGCGGCAATGTTGTGCGCGCACCAGAACTAATGCACGGAAAAACTTCTCACATCACACACAACAACACCGGCGTGTTTGAAGGTGTGCCATCGCCACTTGAAGCAACGCGTTATCACTCACTTGTTATCGACGCTGCAACAATGCCAGAGCATTTGTTAGTGACTGCACAAACATCAGACGGAATTGTGATGGGCGTTCGTCATCGTGATTTCGATGTTGAAGGCGTGCAGTTCCACCCTGAAAGCATCTTGACTGCATCAGGCCACGACCTGTTGAGCAACTTCCTTCGCCGCTGCGCCTAAGCCTTCCAAACTGCTGGCTGGCCAGCACACATCCAGGTATGTCACTTGCATTTACCCTCCGTCGAAGTCAGACTGGCGATGTGTCCCGTATCTCGATTCGCAATCTTCCGCCTGAGATCCGCAACGTATTGAAACATCGTGCTGCAATGTCAGGAGTGACGCTTGAACAGTATGTTTCTCAAATCATTACTGAAGCTGCCAGCACATTGACCTGGGAAGAAGCTTTCGAACAAACCGCAGATCTTCGAAAAACTGATCTTCCAAACGATTTTGTACTCACCGCAATTGGAGACGCCAGAGATCACCGTGATTGTGATTGATGCTTCAGTCTTGGCGAATGCACTTATCGACCCCAGTTCAATCGGACAAAAAACTCGCAATGCCTTAATGGGGCAACAAAACATATGTGCACCAGACTGCATTGATGTAGAGACGTATTCAGTTTTTCGAAAGATGTGGCTGAGAGAAATTCTCTCTGATGGCGAATTTCACCAAGCCGTCCGAGTTCTCAGTGAATTGTCCTTGCAGAGACACAAGAGCAGACATCTCTTGAGTCGGGCTTACACGCACCGCCACAACGTAGGTGCGTATGACGCCGCATACGTTGCCCTTGCAGAAGAACTCGAATGTGCGTTATTGACAGCGGATATTCGATTATCCACGGCACCAGGCCTCAATTGCGAAGTTTTAGTGGTCGCTTAGTCGTTGGCGAGTCTGTAGGTGAAGTTACTGACTCAGTCGTTTAATCGCATCAGCATGCGCTGACAAGATCAGATCTGTAGCTCCGGCGACTCGTGCACGATTGTCGAAGCGCTCGATGTATTCACGAATTGCTTGCCGTGCGGCATCTTGCGTAGAGATTCCAAGGTAAGAGGCACAGGCTTCAAGACCTTCTTGTTCCTCGGCGGTAAGTTGCAACGTCATAACCGCACCCTAATAAGGGGATGGGTCAGCCGGCGGGGGCGGCAGTGGTGACTGCGGTATCGCGGCCAACCGTCAGCACAACGGCTGAACCGGGGTTCACCATGCTGGCTGCGGCTGTGTCTTGAGCAATTACTTTGCCCACGTTCGCATTGCCAGCTGCAAGGTCGACATATTCGATTGTGGCAGTAAGACCAATTTTGGTCAGTGCTTCGCGCGCAGCAGCTTCGGTCTGACCCTTTACGTTCGGCATTGCAACTGGTGCTGGTCCGCTTGACACAAAAATTGTTATTGGCGATGCAGCATCAACCAATGTTCCTTGAACAGGATCAGTACGAATCACAATGCCCTTTGCAACAGTTGCACTTGGCTCTGGAGTCACTGTTACAACGAACTTGTACGGCTCTGCAACCAGGAATGTTTGTGCTGATTCTGTTGTCTGACCAATCACAACATTCGGCACTGCCAACTGGCCGGTTCCGCCTGAGACATTCACTGTGACTGTTTGACCCTTCGCAAGCTTTGTCATGCCGCCTGGCGATTGCACTGCAACCTGACCAATTGCGTAGGTCTTGTCAATGACGTCGGGGCCTTTAACGAATACAAATCCAGCGCCTTCAACAGCGGCTTGTGCTGCTTCAGCAGTAAGACCAAGAAGCGCTGGCACATCTGCTTGCGCAACAGGGAAGACCAATGTGATTGCTTCACCGGTCTTTGCAAGATCTCC
>CAIZMV010000211.1 GCA_903934195.1 uncultured Acidimicrobiaceae bacterium
AACGTCATGGTGGGCGTTGATGCGCACAGTAAGACCAGCGTGGTCGGTGCGATCCTCGGCATTCCGAGAAGCCGTCGTGAAGAGTCTGAAAGCCGTGAGCGTGCTCATGAACTATTGAAATTCATCGGTATTGATGCATACGCCGAAGTCGCTGCACGTAATTTGCCATACGGCCATCAGCGCCGTCTTGAAATAGCTCGTGCTCTCGGAACTAATCCGAAGCTTCTCTGCCTTGACGAACCTGCAGCTGGTTTCAACCCTGCAGAAAAGCAAGAACTGAACGAACTCATTCTGAGTATTCGCAACCAGGGTTACACCGTGTTGCTTATCGAACATGACATGAATGTTGTAATGAAAATTAGTGACCGCATTGCTGTTCTTGACTTTGGTCGAAAGATTGCCGAAGGTTTGCCACATGAAGTACGTGACAACCCAGATGTAATCGCTGCTTACTTAGGAGTACCAGACGATGCTGCTTGAGGTACAAGATCTCCATGTTTTCTACGGCAAGATTGAAGCCATTAAGGGCATCTCCTTCAATGTGAATGAAGGCGAAATTGTCTCGCTCATTGGCGCCAACGGTGCTGGCAAAACAACAACGTTGCGCACCATTTCAGGTGTGCGCCCTGTTGCACAGGGCCGCGTGTTGTTTGAAGGAATCGATATCACCAACATGGCTTCACATGATCGTGTGAAGTTGGGTATCTGCCAAGCACCTGAAGGTCGCGGAATTTTCCCAGGTATGACAGTGCGTGAGAACTTAGAGATGGGCACGTACGTTCGCGGTTACAAGAGCGACACAAAAGCCGCAGACCTTGAACATGTAGTGCATTTGTTTCCACGTCTTGGTGAGCGCATGACTCAGTTGGGCGGAACATTGTCTGGTGGAGAACAACAGATGCTCGCAATTGGTCGCGCTCTGATGAGTCGCCCACGCCTGATGCTTCTCGATGAGCCTTCAATGGGTCTTGCCCCAATGCTGATTGCACAGATTTTTTCAATTGTTAAACAGATCAACTCAGAAGGTATTTCTGTGTTGATGGTGGAACAAAATGCAACCCAAGCACTTCGTACCGCACATCGCGGGTATGTGCTTGAAACTGGTTACGTGGTGAAGACCGGTACCGGAAATGACTTGCTGGTAGACCCAGCAGTGCGCGCCGCCTACCTCGGCGGCTAATTCACGTCTCGTTCAAGACGATTTAGGTAACGCTTCACTGCGTTTGCGCTCTCGCGACGCCACAGATTCACAGGTGAATCTGATTGATCCTTGTTGATAGAAGCAATCAGTGGGTCAAAAATCTCGTGTTGCAATGCAAGAAACGGGGCGAGAGGCAATTCCAATTGCTCTCGCAACATAACTTTCAACACCAACTCGGTTCGCACATCACGTAAGTGGGTCACAGGCGAGTCCAACCACTGCATAGTCGTGCGCTTGCCGGCTGCAGTGGGGGAGATGATCACTTTGTCTCCGCCGCCACCATCTTTAGGCGTTGCCCGCTTCACAAGGCCATCTTCCACCAGCGTGTCAATTGCTCGGTACACCAACTGCCGTGACAATGTCCATGCCCGCCCAATGTCGCCAGTGGGGGACAGTTCTTCATGAATCGCCCACCCATGACGTGGTGTGTGAACGACCAGTGTCAGCACAACATTGCGAGCTAACTGAGCATCCTGGCGGGCCATAGGGAAACTCTACCGCCGTTGTCGAAGTAGTCAAATATTGACTACTATTACAGGGTGCGTTTGCGGCTTCTACTTCTTGGGTCTCTCGTTGCAATGTCGGCGTGTGGTTCTTCCCCGGCCGACAATGCATCCTCGAATGCTTCACAGTGTCCCGATGAATCAACAAAAGGATTCCTTGTAATTTTGGCTGCGAGTTCAATGGCTTCTGTATTTGCCGATACTGAACAACAGTTTCTTGCAGAGCATCCGTGCGTGACCGACGTATCGTTCAGTTATGGCTCGTCTGCCGCGCTTGCAGCGCAAATTGTGAACGGATCACCGGCGGACATATTCATCTCTGCCAGCGAAAAAACAATGAATACTGTGAGAGACGCCGACAAAAGTCTGAGTGTCTATAACTTCGCCAAGAATGCTGGTGAAATCATGGTCAACACAGATTCAAAATATGACAGCCGAATCACTGATATTGCAAGTTTGACAGATGCAGTCAATGCAGGAATCAAGGTCGGGCTGTGCGTAACCACTGCGCCTTGTGGCGCTCTTGCGGATTCCATTCTGGGGAAGGCTGGAATATCCCGTACAGGAATAGCTGACACCGAGACTCCTTCTGTTGAAGATCTGGTCAGCAAGATTGAGATGGGCGAGCTTGATGCTGGCATCGTGTTTCACAGCGATTGTGTGTCTGCACAAAATCAGAAGTCTTCTCAGTGCGTCACCATTCCTTCAGACATGAATGCATCTACCAGTTACTACGTTGCCGCTTTGAATAGTCGAGCC
>CAIZMV010000212.1 GCA_903934195.1 uncultured Acidimicrobiaceae bacterium
GTGATCAATGCTCATATTGGTGCCCCCGTTGCAACTAATGGCCATGGTCGTTCTCTCTCAAGACGTAATGCAAGTTCGAGAAGAATTTGTTCGCTGAAATGCGGTCCGATGATTTGCAACCCAACTGGAAGTCCATCAACAAAACCAGCAGGCACTGAAATGCCTGGGTTGCCGTGCAAGTTGCAGGGGAATGTCAGAAGTCCGTTGTTTCTGCCACCAGCCTTGATGCCTCCGAAGGTGTTCGGAAGTGGGCCTTCAGCAGGAAATGCAATGTCAGGATTCGTCGCAGTGATGACGAGGTCAACTTCATCAAAGATTTGACTCATTCGTAGGTTCACTGCTGCACGCCGTGCTTCAATTTTTGTTCGCTCGGCTTCGCTGTAACGACCTTCTGTTAATTGCAACCCGGCACGCATCTCTGGTGTTAAGTCGTCTGCACATGCTGGCCACATGTCACCGAGTGCTGCTCTAATTTCAATCATTCCACTGATTGACCACGCAGCACCCATGCGAGGCAGTTCCGTGTTCACGCCGTCAATGCGACGAAGGCCAGCAGATGCAACAAGATGGTCTGCTGCTTCGAGCAATACATTCCACATTGCGGGAGACAGAACAGCACCGTCCCAATCCTCGACAATTGCAACGCGTAGTCCAGCGACATTCACTGTGCCGAGTGCGTTTTCCCACCCGTCAACACGGGGGAGACTCAGCGGGTCTGCTGCATGGTGGCCGTTGCACACATCGAACCAGCGCGCTGTGTCGCGCACGCTGCGTGTCATTCCGCCAGTTGTCACTGTGAGGTTGCCGTATTCAACGTGAGGGCCGCGAGGGATGCGTCCGAAGGTCGATTTCAAGCCAACAAGGCCAGTGAATCCGGCAGGAATACGAATTGAGCCTCCACCGTCGCCCCCGGTTCCGAGTGTGAATAATCCGCCCGCTACTCCCGCAGCGCCTCCACCAGATGATCCGCCTGGAGTACGAGTTGTGTCCCATGGGTTACGAGTAACACCGTTCAGAACGGTACGCGTGACATTGACACCACCAAATTCACTTGCAGTAGTGAGACCAAAATGATTTGCACCGGCAGCAATGAGACGAGACACCATTGTTGATGTGTGTTCTGATTTGCGATCCGCAAATGGAACTGATGCTTCAGTTGATGGCCAACCTTTCACGTAGTCAAGTTCTTTCACTGCCATTGGTACTCCACCAAATGGAAGTGAAACATCAGCACGTGACGCACGTTCTAATGCACCATCGCTGTCAAGAAATGAAATGCAATTCAATGAACTCGAGGCAATTGCAGACAATGTCGCTTGCAATTCTTCTGTAGGGGATCTGCGACCCGCCCTGAATTCGTCTACTAGCGAACATGCATCGCCTTGCCAGGGTGTATCAGTCATAAGCGAAACTTAGTCCACAGTTGAAACCTTCGACCCTGACGGAAAACTGGCAACCAAGTAGGGTGGTACCGCTCATGGATAGTCGTGCTTTTCTCGGTCTGCAACAGACCCATAATCCCTATCGCTGGCACTTACCCGTAGATCTTCGGCTCTGCACCGGCGGGAACTTCCTGTATGGCGGTAGCGCCCTTGGGGCAGCTATCTCTGCCATGGAAGGCACCACTGGCAGAAACGTCGTTTGGGCCACAGCTCAGTACCTCAGTTACGCCCGTCCTGGCGAAGTGATGGACATTGATGTCATTGTGCCTGTTGAAGGCAATGCAATCACCCAGGCGCGCGTTGTGGGCCACGTAGGGGAGCGTGAAATCATCACTGTGAATGCAGCGCTCGGTGATCGTAATTTTGAACATGCTGGCCAGTTCGTAAAGGCGCCAGAAGCTGGTCGCCCTGATGAATACGAGAACTGGCGTCATCGCCATATTGCCGAAGGCACCATTCACGATTTCATGGAAGAGCGCGTGGTGAAGGCCCGCTCTGAAACGGAGCTTGACGGCTCTCCTGGCGATGGCCAAACAGTCATGTGGGCACGTTTGCCACAAGTCATCGAAGGTGTCGACGCGGCAGCTCTTGGAGTGTTGGGTGACTTTGTTCCACGCGGTGTTGGCCAGGCTCTTGGTATTCGTGGCGGCGGCAATTCTCTTGACAACACATTGCGTGTTATGAACTTGGTTCCCACTACTTGGGTACTTCTTGATATTCGCGTTCAGGGCGTTGCGCGAGGCTTTGGGCACGGACTCGTGCACATGTTTGCTGAAGACGGAACTCTCATGGCAACCGCCAGTCAGAGTTGCATTGTTCGAATGTGGAAAGGTGATGACTAATGAATGCATACGGAGCAAAAGGCCAACATGGTTTGCCGGTACGACCAGGCATGACCGTGCCGCTACCAGGCCCACTACATAGTCACAAAGACAAACTGTCAGAACTCGCAGACATGGGTTACACGGACATCTGGTCTGCAGAAGCAGATGGTGCAGATGCGTTTACGCCTCTTGCGCTTGCAGCTGCATGGGAACCACGTTTGCGTCTGGGCACTGCAATTGTTCCGGCATTCACACGCAGCCCGGCTTTGTTCGCGCAATCAGTTGCGTCTATGGCCGATGCAGCACCTGGCCGCTTTGCAATCGGTATCGGGTCTTCTAGCAATGTCATCGTTGAACGTTGGAACGGCATTCCTTTCGAAGAGCCATACAAGAAAGTACGCGACGTTGTTCGCTTTCTGAATGATGCACTTGGTGGCGAGAAAGTGTCTAAGGAATATGACACGTTCAAAGTTGACGGATTCCGTTTGGGCATAAAGCCAGAAGTGAAACCACAAATTCTTGTCGCAGCTTTGCGTGAGGGAATGTTGCGCCTTGCTGCTCGTGAAGCAGATGGCACAATCATCAACTGGCTGAGCCCTGAAGATGTCACACGCGTTGCAGAAGTTGTGCATGGCGCTGCTGA
>CAIZMV010000213.1 GCA_903934195.1 uncultured Acidimicrobiaceae bacterium
CGGGTGGGAATCGCACAGGAATGACACCTGACCCGTGGGCACTGATTGAGTTGTCTCGTGATGCTCTACCACCGACATACACCACAACATTTGCGCGTCTTGCTGTAAGTGGTTCAGGTATCGCAGACCCAATTGCTGTTACGTGCAAAGTTGCACCACCGTGGGTGGAAGCAATTCGCGCAGAACCCGGGGTGATGATTGACATCACTCTGCAAGACGCTTTAGATATTTACGCGTCTGTTTAGATATCGCGCTGGGTTACGGCGTCTGCAAGATCAAGCAGTGCCTCAAATGCGCCGCCACGAACCAATTGCTTATCTAATGAAGCAACCGCTTCATCGCGTAATGACACGATGAGTGATTCCATTTCGGTAACTGCCCCAGTTGCCGAAACAACTTCTTGCACTGCCGACACGTCTTCACTTGACATTCCCGGTATTCCGATGGAATCGAGAACTTTCAATTGCGAGGCGGATGCAAGTGCGTATGCACGAGCCAACATGGGGGTTGGTTTACCTTCGAGGAAGTCCCCACCAACTGGTTTTCCTGTGATTGAAGAATCACCGAATGCGCCCAACATGTCGTCGCGCATTTGAAAAGCATCGCCCAGTGGCAAGCCATATGCAGACAGCATCGGCAAGAGGTTCGTCCCAGCTTCTACACTCGCTGCTACTGCACCAAGGTGTAGCGGTCGTTCGATTGTGTACTTGGCACTCTTGTAACGGCAAATTCGTTCAGCTATTTCAATACGACGTTCACGGCGGGCCGAACCCAAAGTGTCGAGATACTGACCAATATTCATTTCCATACGGAGGTCGTGCCATATAGAGCGCGCAGCCGATGACATATCGTCCATCAACTTGTCTGACATTACGTACGTAATGTCTCCAATCAGAATCGCTGCGCCTTCGCCAAATCGGCGTGATTCCCCCGCCATCTGTTCTGCACTATGCATGTCTGACATACGTCGGTGAGTCGTGGTGTTGCCACGGCGAGTCTCTGCATCATCTATGACGTCATCGTGAAACAAAGCGAAAACATGCAGCAACTCAATTGCTGCACCAATGCGGAACTGTTGCCCATCTGCTGGGTCGCCACCTGCTGCTACCCAACCCCAATGGGCGAATTGGGGCCGTAGGCGCTTACCGCCACCGAGAACCAGCGATTCAATCTCATCGAAAACTGTTTCAAGATCTTCGTCGACTCGAGTCCATGTCTGCCGCTCATTGTCGACAACGTCTGTGAGAACTTCATTGACGCGCGAAATGATTGCGCTGACTTCGCTCATTCGTCTTCGTCTTCTTCATCAAAGTCAGACTCTTCAAATTCAATATCGGCAACAAGTGTGTCAACAGTCAGTTGCGCAGCTGTAATACGTTCGTTGCACCAGGTAATCAAGAACGAAGCCCGTTCTACTTTGGTAGCCAACACATCAACATCAATTGAATTGGAATCAAGTTGAGAAAGAATTGATTCAATCTCTGTCATCGCTTCTGCATACCCTGCTGGTGCAGCTTGTGTTGTTTTCTTAGCGGCCATTAGGCAACTCCTTCTACTGTGCTGGTGATGCTGCCGTCGGCAAGCGCTGTGACAACGGTGTCACCCTTTTTGATATCTGATATTGAACGAACAACATTGCCCGACGAATCGCGTGTAATGCTCCAACCACGAGCCATTGTGGTGACAGGGTCAAGCAAACGAACCGATGCTGCGTGCATCATGAGCTTTTGAGTTTGACGTTCAAGAGCGGTACGAGGTCGGGTGCGAAGGCGTTCTACTGATACAGCAATGCGAGACCGAGCACGCTCTACTGCTGTTTGTGTAAGAGATCGTAGTGAACCGGCACTGTATGAGAGTTCCGAAAGAAAGCTCTCAACAATCGCAATGACTGATTGCGCACATGCCGTAGGGGTTTTGTTGGCGGTATGGGCCACGATGTCAGCAATGCTTGTATCAATTTCATGACCAATACCTGTGAACACCGGGTGCGCGCATTTTGAAATAGCCATTGCTATCTGTTCATCATCAAAAGCTGCAAGGTCACCTTTTGAGCCACCACCACGCATCAACATCACAAGATCAATGTCATCACGGCGCGACAGCGAATTGAGAGCCGCAACAATCTGTGAGACAGCGGCATCACCTTGCACTCGAACATCACAAAACGTAATTGCAAATCCGATTCCGGATTCGGTGAGGTGCTGTTGAGCATCAGCCCAACCGGCAGCCTGGCTAGATGAGATGATTCCAAGCCGCAATGGAACAAATGGCACTGGAATTCGCTTATTGATCTTGTCAACGCCTTTTTCCATGAGCTGACGAAGAAGTTCTTCACGTTTCGCAGCCACATCACCAGCAGAGAATTGCGTATCGACATCAGTGGCGATGAGATTCAATTTTCCGAATGGCCCGTAATACTCAACGCGACCAAACAGACGAACCTTCAGGCCATCTTTCAGTTCAATTCCTTGTTGGCGCAGTTTGGCTTGCACATTACGTAGTGGGCCAGCGAACAAGTTGATATTCAGTTGCGCTTTAACGCCATCTACATTTTCAATCAGTGTGAAATAAGCATGAGGATTCGGCTTCCGCAATCCCTGAATTTCGCCTTCAACCCACACACCTTCATCAAAAGATGCTTTGAGGACATGGTTAAGTACCTCAGTGAATTGACCGACACTGAACGACGGAACCCCATTGATGAATTCGACCTCGGTTGCCATTGTGTCTACTCTACGGAAGGCGCAGTCAGTCCGAAGGAACCACCGGCACGAACCTGTGATGCGTACATGGCATCAAGTGCCATCAGTTCATCATGTGTTCCCTGTTCCATAATGAGGCCGTCATCAAGGACCACAATTCGGTCTGCATCGCGAATAGTAGATAGTCGGTGAGCAATAACAATTGCGGTTCTGCCATGCAGTGCTGATTCCAGCGCCTCTTGAACCAATGCTTCGTTCTCGTTGTCAAGATGACTTGTCGCTTCGTCAAGAATCATGATCGCAGGGTTCTTCAGCAGCATTCGCGCAATAGCTACACGCTGTTTCTCTCCGCCAGAAAATCTGTATCCGCGCTCGCCCACCAAGGTGGAATACCCGTCTGGCAATGCGGCAATGGTGTCGTGAATACGGGCCGCTACACATGCAGCAACTATGTCGGCTTGAGTGGCATCGGGTTTCGCGTACCGAAGATTGTCGCCGATTGATTCATGAAACAGATGCGGGTCTTGAGTTACAACACCGATGGCATCGTGCAACGTATCCCCTGTTAAGTCACGTACATCAATGCCGTCAACGCGCACAGCCCCTTGCGTTACGTCATACAAGCGCGGCACAAGTGTTGCAAGAGTGCTCTTGCCAGAACCACTGGAACCAACAATGGCAATCGTTTCGCCGCTTGCAATCTTCAGCGAAATACCTTTTAATACATCGACATCAGGATCACTGCTGCTTGAGCCAGGTGCTTCTAACGAAGCGACAGATGATTCTGATGCAGGTGGGTAACGAAACACCACATTGTCGAATTCAACTTCACCGCGGGGATCAATCAGGTCAACTCCACCTGGGCGGTCAAAAATTGCAACAGGTGCATCAAGCACTTCAAACACGCGATCAAATGACACAAACGCGGTGATTACTTCAATACGCGCATTCGTGAGACCAGTGAGCGGTTGGTAAATGCGCTGCACGAATGCTGCCATTGCAACAAGCGTTCCCGCAGATATGCCACCAGACACAACAAGGTGAGCACCGATTCCATAAATAGCTGCAGCACCCATTGCGCCAACAAGACCAAGTGCCACGAAAAACACACGGCTGTAAAGAGCCGCTTTAATTCCCGTGTCACGAACTCCGGCAGCGCGACCAGAGAATGTTGCAACTTCACGCTCGCGACGTCCGAATAACTTCACAACCATTGCGCCGGCAACATTGAAACGCTCATTCATTTGCGTGTTCATTTCAGCATTGATTTCCATCTGCTGACGCGCAATAGACCCCAACTTCTGTCCAACACGTTTCGCAGGAACGATAAACAGTGGGAGAACGATGAGAGACAACAACGTTAAGCGCCACTCAAGTGCAATCATCGCGACCAAAGTCGTCACCAAAACCACAACATTTGAGACAACGCTTCCCAAAGTGTTTGTCACTGCATTTTGTGCACCAACAACGTCGTTATTAAGACGGCTCGTTAAAGCACCAGTTTGCGTCCGAGTAAAGAATGCAATGGGCATCTGTTCAACTTTGTCGAACAGTGCAACGCGCAGGTCATATATAAGGCCTTCGCCAATTCGAGAACTTAACCAACGCTGAACAATGGCCAGTCCAGCATCTGCAATTGCTGCAAATACGAGGATGATCGCAAGTGTCGTGATGAGACCGCGATTCTCCTGGGGAATAGCGCGGTCAAGAATTGCCCGAAACAACAACGGTGGCGCAAGGGCCAACAGAGCAGACACGCAGATAGCCGTGAGAAAGACAATGATGTCCGTGCGATACGGGGCGGCAAAAATCCAGACCCGACGTAGAGATGCCCGCTGAACTTTGGCACCTTTTACCGCGGCACCATCTCCTGGCAACATCATGTGGGGACCCATACGCACCCTATTGAGGCTACGGGCGTTACTACGCCTAGTGTCATATACGTGATGCGTCGTTGTCTTGCTGTTGGTGCCCTCCTTGTGATGGTTAGTGCATGTTCCTCTGGCTCAAGTTCGTCAGACTCCACGCCTGATACGCCCACTCCGGTGTCCACCCTTTATGCGCCAGCCGAAGGCGGCACCCTCAAGTGGAAATCCTGCTCAGGTGATTCTCTTGATCCGTTGCAATGTGCTCGTTTGAGCGTGCCATTTGACTACAACAACCCTTCAAAAGGTTCGTTCTCACTCAAACTGGTCAAGCACCCAGCAAATATCCGCACGCAGCGAGTTGGCTCGATGCTTGTGA
>CAIZMV010000214.1 GCA_903934195.1 uncultured Acidimicrobiaceae bacterium
ACAGAAGACTTCTCTTCTATTTGGGTCAATGTTGGTCGGCCAGATGCACCACGTGCAGCAGCGCCACCAATTACTTCAGACCCCCCAGACCACCACGGACACCGTCGCGTCATCCTTCCTGCATTCAACCCCAAGGCCGTTGCCTCAATGGAACAAGAAATGCGCGACTACTGCCGAAAGCTCATCAAAGACCTCGACGGCATGGACGCTGTTGATGCTGCAGTGCAATACACACAGAACATTCCTGTGCACGGCATTTGCATTCTTACTGGCCTGCCAGAAGAAGACGCAGACTTGTTCCGCGACTGGATTTATAAGAACTTCCAGTTAGCACCAAAAGACAATGCAATTCGTTTGCAGGTACTCACTGAGATGACTCACTACATCGATGCCATCTTGAAAGATCGTCTTGTTAATCCGAAGGATGACCTTCTCACCACAATCGCAACTGCGGAAATTGATGGCAAGGAAGTTGACTGGGGTATCAAGATCGGTTACATCCGTTTGCAAATCGTTGCGGGCATCGACACTACATGGAGCGCCATTGGTTCAGGCCTCTGGCACTTCGCACAACACAACGATGAAGTACAACGCCTCGTTGCAGTTCCGAATGATGATCCGCTGTGGAACACCGCCAATGAAGAAGTACTTCGTTACTACGCACCTGTCACCATGGCACGCAAAGTAATCAATGACGTTGAAATTGCTGGTTGCCCAATGCGCGCTGGTGAACAAACACTTGTCACCTTCCCTGCTGCAAACCACGACCCTGCAGCATTCGAAGACGCACACATCTTCCAACTTGATCGTCAAGACAACCGCCACGTGGCATTTGGTGTTGGCATTCATCGTTGCGCAGGTTCAAACCTTGCGCGCTTGGAAATGTTGGTGGCGTTCCAGGAATGGCTTCGTGCATTCCCGAACTACTCACTTGATAAGTCAAAGAAAACTACGTGGGCAAACGGTCAAGTACGTGGCCCACGTGAAATTCCAGTACTGCTGAACCGCTAATACTCTTCCGTCACGGAAGGCACAATGCGTGCACTCCACGGACGATGCATATCCCAGTGATGGCCTACCAAAACGCCTTCACCAAGCTTTGCTAGGAAGTCAGTTGGCCCATCAAAATCGGGCATTTCTACAAAGGCACTGCCTAAAGCATGTGGCACGTGTGCATCACTGCCAGCACCCAATGCCAACCCATGTGATTCACCAAACTCACGTGCCCGTTTATTCAACGATTGCAACGAAGTCTTTGAATTATGCGCCTCAATGGCATCTACCAACCCAAGATCTGTCAGTTCAATCAATGATGCTTCAGTCAGGTTGCGACGCATCGGGTCGAACGGGTGCGGCACATACATAACCCCACCCTGTTTACGAATCTGTGTTGCAGTATCAACAGCATTGTCCCCAAACGAAATACGTTCCGTAAGAAACAGCCCAATTATTTCTCCGGTATGCGTACGCACCTCTTCGCCAACAATCACGCGGCAAATTCCGTCGCCTTCAAGTTCGCGTTGCAACCGCACTGCGCCTTCAATGGCATTGTGGTCTGTTACACACAGCACATCAATGCCAGCTTCCACTACAGATTCAATAATTTCATCAAGCGTTGTGGTGGAGTCACCAGAGAACATTGTGTGCGAATGCATGTCAACACGCACATAACCATCACGGCATGGCGTTGCCAAGTGTGGATGGCGCTCTATTGCAGCCGCGGCCGCACTGCCCATGAGCAGTTACGCCCCGCTCATGGTGACATCTGCAATCACCATTGATACGCCAGCTGCACGCATTGGCAACCAGTCGACATCGTTTCCTACTGCCAATACATCAAGCAACATGCGCTGCAATGTGGAAGCAATAGTGAACTCACGAATCGGTTCAGCTGTTTTGCCGTTACGAATCATGACGCCAGAAGCACCAGTAGAAAAGTCACCAGAAATTGGGTTCACACCTGAATGCAAACCTTGCACGCTCTGAATAAGTACGCCTTCTTCAATGTCTGCAATCAGTTCTGCTTGCGACTTCGTACCAGGCGTTAACTGCAATGCCAAGCATCCGACTCCGCCACCAACAGCATTACCTGTGCTCTTTGTGCCTGCACGACGTGCCGAATACGACGAATGTACGAACATCTGCAACACGCCATCTTTAATCAGTACGTTGCGGCGAGCAGCCAAACCTTCGCTATCAATTTCAGATGCTGTGTATGCGCGTGAATCTGTTGGGTCATCAACCAAAGTAATCAGCGGGCTTGCCACTGCTTCTCCAAGTCGATTTGCAAACAAGCTGCGACCCTTCACCACGCTCTCACCATTCAAGGTGGATCCGATGATGCCAAGAAACTGCGCCGTCACCATTGGGTCAAGCACAACAGTTGTGCGCTTGCTTGGTGGCTTTACTGCGCCAAGCAACCCAGTTGCTTTGTTCGCTGCTTCAACTCCAGCTTTTGCCAAATCAAACTCTGCAGGGTTCTTGCCAAGCGCATACGCCCAACCTGTTTGTGTTTCACCGGCGTCATCAGCCATCACGCTGACGCTTGCATAACAACTGTTTGAACGGCCACTGCTGCGAATACCCATAGTGGTTGCAAATGCTTCTTCTGTTGCACCATCTGAATA
>CAIZMV010000215.1 GCA_903934195.1 uncultured Acidimicrobiaceae bacterium
CCACCACTTCCATGGTCATGGTTGTCTCAAGAAGACTTCAACGAATATGTCTCTCAATTTACTGCGTCCGGATTTTTTGGTCCCGTGAGTTGGTACCGCAATCTTGATACAAATTACGAAAATACTCGGCACATTCCGGTAGAGAAGATGACAATGCCAATCAGTTTCGTAACTGGCGAACACGACCCCGTGAATCTTTTGAATTCGACCGCTATTGACTACATGACAAGTACATTGCCGAACTTTACGGGTGGCACGGTGATACCTAATGCAGGGCACTGGGTACAGCAAGAGAGCCCCGCTGCATTCAACGAGGCTCTCTTTCAGTTCTTGAATTCGCTTAACGCGAAATGATTTAGTTCTCGCGTAGTTTCGACAACAAGCGCAAGATTTCTAGGTACAACCACACCAGTGTCACTACGAGACCAAGTGCACAGAACCATTCCATGTGCGCTGGCAATTTGTTTGCTACACCTTTTTCAATCATGTCAAAGTCAAGCGCCAAGCTGAATGCGGCAAGTCCAGCAACGAACAAGCTGAACGCGATTCCCATTGGGCTTGCATCACTAATGAATGATGGCATCGAGCCGAACATTCCGATAACGAATGACACCAAATAGAACGCCATGAGGCCCATCATTGCGCCCATCACAATGCGACGTGTGCGATCAGTGACCTTAATGATGCGGCTGCGATACAGAAGCAACATCACAACAAACACACCGAGTGTTGCGCCAACTGCTTGCAACACAATGCCGTTGTACTGCTCGGAATATGCGCGGCTAATTGCACCAAGAACAACACCTTCAGCAAGTGCATAGATAGGTGCGGCAATACGAGCAAGATGCGGCTTGAAACTACCGACCATTACTGCAATGAGTCCGATGATGAATCCGCCGATAACCCAACCGAATGGAATTTGTACCATTTCGCCAGGAGCAGGTGCATCAATCGATAGCCATGTCACTGTTGCTGAAGCAAGAATCAAAACCAACAACATCATGGTTGCGCTTGCGGTTCCGGCAACAGTCATGATGCCGCCATCCCAGCGTGTCACTGGTCCGTCATTCATGGGTTCAACAGTGGGGGGAGCCCATGAGTCATTGCGTTTATCAAGGTTTCCAAGGCCCATGGCCTTGTCGGTAAGTAATGGATTAGCCATAGCCACCACAGTAACCACCCCCAGCATGCGGTGGGTGTCGGGTCAGTGTCAGAATCAATCCCATAGAAACGTCTTCACCTATCTCATGGACTATCACTGCACAGAACCTTGCCGAGCATGCCCGCAACCCCATCCATACAGATGCGGGTGCCCAAGCTGCAGGTTTTCCACGCGCATTGGTTGCTGGCGTCACTACCTACGCGTATCTCACACACCCGGTTGCAGCTGCGTGGGGTGAACACTGGCTGAGTAACGGTGGCGGTGAATTGCGTCTGCGCCGTCCCGTTTTTGATCACGACACAGTGCAATGTGTTCCGCGCCCCGATGGCGACGCCGTAGAGATCCAGGCAATTACTTCAGAGCAAGACCAACCGCGTGCCACATTTCGTGCAGTTCGTGATGCTGGCCCGGTTCCCGCCATGCGCGCCGGTGATGTTTTACCTGTGCACTACTTACTGTTAGACGGCGTTCACGGCACAGACCGCGGCGTATTGGCCGGTGATGACCTTGCGTTATACGCACAACACAACCTTGTGCACCCTGCTGTTTGGCCCACATTGGCAAACGATGTTGTTCATACGGAAATAGCAACGTCTAGTTGGGTGCACACGCGCAGCATCATTCGCCATCACGC
>CAIZMV010000216.1 GCA_903934195.1 uncultured Acidimicrobiaceae bacterium
ATACCTTTTATGCCGGCTTCTGGGTCGCCTACTTGAACCAAGAACGTGGCATTGGAACTGTTTGGCATTCTGCCTTCGATATCAATGGGGGCAGTGCTGAGCGCCAGAAGGGCTTCGGCGTCTGAAGACATGTCAGTTAAAGCGAGGGCAAGCGTGGCCAGAAGGATTGATTGGAGACCCGCACCATTTGCATTCTTCACGACCTGCAGTAATGAACAAGTCAGCCGTGTCACAGAATGCACGAGCCTGTGCTGGTGTTAACAGAACGCGAACAACAGTGCTCGGGTCTTCGTCTTCATCATCTTCGTCTAATAGATCAAAAACGTCGTCATCGTCTTCTTCAACCAGAATCATTTCTTCCAATTGC
Source organism: uncultured Acidimicrobiaceae bacterium (assembly GCA_903934195.1). Taxonomy (GTDB): domain Bacteria; phylum Actinomycetota; class Acidimicrobiia; order Acidimicrobiales; family Ilumatobacteraceae; genus UBA2093. Next base: position 368 of record CAIZMV010000216.1, read on the forward strand.
ACCACCATGCGCATATTGGAACGATCAACACCGAGGCCAACAGAACCCAAAACAAAATCTTGTTCAACTGGGTTCTGCAATGTTGCGGTGGAGTTATTGACTGAACCAGTTGTGTCTGGCATATCGGCAAGCATGTTGCGCAAATACTGTGCAAGTGCAGCGACTTGTTGTTTTTCACATTTCACAGACACTGTGCGTCCGTCGGCGCGGACTTGCATGTAAAAAGTACGTTCTCCGGGGGTGCCGATTGCACCTGTTGCAAATGCATCAGCATTTTCGAAGTCGTAGTAAAAACCCATGTGTAATCAGTGTGCCAGAAAACTTACGAAGGACGCAGGTCGGCCAAAGAACCGCCAGTGGAATTCACTGTTAGGACAATAGGGCCGTGGCCTGAATAGGCGATAGCACTGACTGAGCACGTGCCAATAACGATGCGCTGAAAGAGGTCTATATGGGTGCCCATTGCATGGGCGACAGCGGCCTTGATTGGGTCTGCGTGTGACACGCACACCACGATGCCACCAGGGTGTGCAGCACGAATTCCATCGAGCGCAGTAACCATACGGGTCTGCATTTCAGTGAACGACTCACCGTTGGGAAAACGAAATGTGCTTGGCGAGCGTTGCACTGTTGACCACTCTGGCTTTTTCATCAGAGTGCCGAGTTGTTCTCCGGTCCAATCACCGAAATCGCACTCAAGTAAACCTTTGTTGATTTTGACGCGTTGCTTGAGAGCCTTTGCAATAGGTGCTGCAGTTTCACGAGCACGCTCAAGTGGTGATGCGTAAATTGCGTCAACGCGAGGTAATTCAGAAATACGTTCTGCAACCATGTGCGCCTGTTGAACTCCGGCTTCAGCCAGGTGTAACCCTGCTGCACGACCGGGCAAAATCTTGCCAGTGGTGGGAGTTTGGCCATGGCGTACCAACAGAATCAGTGTCGATGGACTATGAGCTGTAGGGGTTTTCTTGGAAGCCATTGACACTCAACCTACTGTTCATCACTTCGAGTCACAAGATGACTGAGAGCACTATCCGATGAAACGAGAAAAGATGAACGCGAGTGGAATTCCGATCGTCAGATTGAACGGAAAAGTCACTCCAAGTGCGAGCCCAAGTGACAAACCGGAATCAGCATCGGGTAGGGCAATTCGCACTGCTGCCGGCGCTGCAATGTAAGAAGCACTCGCGGCCATGATGCCAAAGACTGCAGATCCGCCGATGGATAACCCAATTGAATGTGCAGCAAGAACGCCTGCGGATCCAAAAACAATCGGAGTGATGATGGCGAACATCGCCATGCGAAGCGGAGGTCGTCCACTAGTTGAGAAACGTGTGGCGACTGTTGCTCCCATGTCGAGCAGGAACAATGTAAGTAATCCGGAAAACATTCCAACAAAGAATGGTTCAACGCGACCAAACGAATTGGCACTGCTGACAGCACCGATTGCTAACCCACCAATCAGGAGAAGCACGCTTCGGCCTGTCAATACTTCATGTACTGCGTTACGCCAATTGACGCCCTCAGACTTCATGCTTGCAAGGATCAAAGCGACCACAATTCCTGGTACTTCAAGAATTGCTACAAGAGATGTCATAAACGGTTCAGTTATGAAATCTGCTTCGGCTGCAAAAACCATTGCAGCAGTGAATGTGACAACCGAAACTGATCCGTAATGAGCCGCAATTGATCCGGCATCTGGTGCGTTCAACTTCAACAGTTTTGTTGTCACAAAATAGACAACCACCGGAATCGCAATACCGAACGCAACTGTGAGTGTCGCAGGCATCACCAAGCTTGAAATGTCTGAGCCCTTGAGGCTGTGACCACCTTTGAGACCAATTGCGAGAAGTAGGTATGTAGAGATCCAGGTGTGAATTGGGTCTGGCAGTCGAAGATCGCTGCGAAGGATGACAGCGAGGGCGCCAAGGACAAAGGCTAAGACGGGTGGAGACGTGAGATTCTCAATGGCTAGGTCAATTGAGTTCATATGACGAATAATACCTGAAATTTGTATCAGGTATCAAATGACATCAAATGTGCCACAATGAGGTGATGACTGTTGTGCCAGAGCCTTCCTGGACTTTTCTGACGAATCATGCCCATGTCCTTTTGGCCATTGCCGCAGAGCCACAGATTCGAATTCGCGACATTGCTGTTCAGGTGGGAATCACCGAGCGCGCCGCCCATCGCATTGTGGCTGATCTTGAGGGAGCCGGGTATCTACGGGTAACCAAAGTTGGCCGCAGAAATGAGTATTCAGTTCTGCGAGACCTGCCGCTGCGTCACCCTGCTGAGAAACACCATCGCATTGGTGAATTACTCAAAGTTCTTGCTCACGAATCAAAGTCGTAAGTTCGTGGATTCTTTAGATCAAGTCTGTGCAGACATCACTGCGTGTCGTACTTGTCCGCGACTTGTGCAGTGGCGTGAAGATGTTGCTACCGAGAAGCGTGCATCATTTCGTGATGAAGAGTATTGGGGCAAAGGTGTTCCTGGGTTCGGAGACAAGAATGCAACTGTGTGGGTGATGGGTCTTGCACCAGCAGCTCATGGTGCAAACAGAACGGGACGAATGTTTACGGGTGACCGCAGCGGCGATTGGTTGTATCGCGCGATGCATCGCGCTGGTTTAGCAACTCAAGAACTTTCAGTTGGCCGTGATGACGGATTGCATCTCACAGGTGCCTGGGTGTCTTCAGCTGTGCGTTGCGCGCCGCCTGATAACAAACCATCAATTGATGAACGTGATGCATGTCGTACGTACCTGGTGCGCGAGCGAGAGTTATTGACAAAGATTCGTGTTGTCGTGTGTCTCGGTAACTTCGCGTACGAAGCAGTGTGTAAAGAATGGGGCGTTCGCCCTCGGCCAAAGTTTGGCCACGGAGTAGAAGCAACAGCTGCGGATGGCACGAGAATCATTTGTTCGTTTCATCCGAGCCAACAGAACACGTTCACGGGGAAACTGACTGAGCCAATGCTCGATGCCGTATTCACTCGAGCCGTTTCTCTTGCTGGGGGATGAAAATAACTTGTACAAGTAGTTGTACAAGTTGCTGTTTTGTCCTTATGCTGTGGGCATGACAGCAATCCCACGCACAGAAATAATGGCCGTAAGCGAAGCACGGGCCTGCCTTACGGAAATCACAGCCATCTTTCGTGCAGAAGGTGCGGCGGCCGGAATTGTGGTGTTCGGCAATCGACGTGTCCCCGAAGCCGCAATCGTGCCCTTCGAGATAATTGAAATGCTTGACCCAATCATTGAAGACATGGTCATCTCGGCTCGAATACGGGAAAGAGATGCAAACGACAGTGGCATTCGATACACACTTGACGAGATTGCCAAGAAATACGGTCTTGAAGAAATTCAATAATGGGCTCACGAGTGCACAGAAGTCTTCATTTATCTGAGGACGTAGACAAAGACATCGCTCGGCTCGTTGCATCCGATCGCCGATTAGCTGAACTAGCTTTTCAGAGTCTTCGCGGACTTGCATCGGGCACGACTGTTGGAGTGCCTCTAGAAAAGATGGCGAAGTTCGGAGATTTGTCTGACTGTCGTAAGGTTTATTTCGGATATGGCAGTCCGCCAACACATCGAATTGTGTATCGCGAACTTAACGAAAAGACAATCGAAATAATCGGTGTCGTTGCAATTGAATCTCGCGAAGATGCGTACGTCTATTTGCTGGCAGCTGACCGATTACGGCGTCTTCCTGAAGAGACGCAGCAAGAATTTACGTCAGTTCACCAACGCATAATTGCGAAGCGGGCCTCGAAGAAAAAAGAGTAGCGACGGGCGCTATTGAGCGCGCGGTGGTGCAAGAGCTGCACGAATAGCGCTTGACACTTGAGACACTGCTGCTTTGCCATCGTCTAGCCACGGAAACAATGAGAAGAATCCGTGGAACATGCCGAAGTACCGAACAATGCTTGCTTCAACACCGTTTGCAAGAAGCGCGTGACCGTATTGTTCGCCTTCATCGCGCAGTGGGTCGTGACCTGCAGTGATGATGACAGCAGGTGGGCATGAAGCGAGTGTTGCGGGTGATGCCATGATGGGCGAGACGCGAGGATCTTCTGGCGATGTGATGTCACCGATGTAGTAATCGATGAACGCTGCCATGTCGACGTTGCGCAGGAATGGACCTGCTCCATTTTCAACATAGGACTCTGTGCCCATTCGGCAATCGGTAACGGGGTAGATAAGCGC
>CAIZMV010000217.1 GCA_903934195.1 uncultured Acidimicrobiaceae bacterium
CACGCAACCTTGATAAGCGAGTTGAAGTTTTGATTCCGGTTGAGCACCCCAAACATCGTGCGTGGATTGAAGAAGTCTTCTCCACTCTTCTGTCGGACGACGTTGTGGCATTCGAAATGAATCGCGAAGGTAACTGGCGTCGCGTCGGCCCTGTTGACTATGTGCCAGTAAATGACGCTCAGTATCGAATCCACCAGAGAGACTCGGAATCGCAGTTGAAACTGGGTGTTCCTGATGGCACTGTTTCCCTGTAATCAATCGGTACAAGTTCACTTTTCGTTCACAATATGACAGACTATTGTCCACGCGTTAGTTCCTACCGTGGTGACAGTCGCATAAGTCTTTTTCTTAGGAGGAATCATGGACGAACTTCGTAAAGGGTTTCATCAACAACTTGATGACGTCAGAACTGAACTAGTGCGTTTGGCCGCCTCCGTTATCGAGGCAATTCCTCGTGCAACAGCCGTGATTCTCAATGGTGACCTAGAGGGCGCCGACGCCTTGATTCAGTTTGACGACGAGATTGATTCGCTCTCATTGGAACTTGAAGAACGTTGTTATCAAATTCTTGCGTTACAGGCTCCGGTGGCCGGAGACCTTCGCCAGGTCGTCTCTGTTGTAAAGATGATCGCTGAAATAGAGCGGTCTGCGGACCTTGCAGTCAACATTTGCAAAGCCGCACGACGCATTTACGGCCATGACCTCGACCCACGTCTTCGCGGGCTGATTGCGCGCATGGGTGAGCAAGCCGAACAGTTGTGGGAATCAGCTCTTGAATCTTTTGAAGAAAATGATGCAGCTAAGGCTGCAGCAATTGACGACATGGACTCATATCTCGACAGTTTGCAACGTGAGTTTGTTCAGGCAATTCTCGAGAGCCATTCAGAAAACTCAATTGACTTGCAAGTTGCAATTCAGCTCGCAGTTGTTGCCCGCTTCTATGAGCGCATTGGTGACCACGCAGTGAACATTGGTGAGCGCGTGCGCTACTTGGTAACCGGCTGGTTGCCTGAACACAAAGGTGCAGCTCGTTTCCGCCAAAAATCTGGTGACGACGACACCGACGGAATTCCTTTCATCACCATTAAAGAAAGTTAAATCCGCTAGTTCAGCATTGATATGTGGTGGTTGATTGTCGGCATTGTTTGTGGAATAGCTGCGGGTTTTTACATTCGTGACCGCACGCGCAAGCCTCAGATTGCACCGGCCATCGCTGTGGCGCAACAAGAACTTCCGCCCAATTCAGAAGCAGAAATCAAAGTGCTGCTCGATGCGCTTCCGATGGGTGTTGTTGTACTTCTTCCAGATGGGCAAGAGCGTTTTCGTAACACCGTTGCAATGTCAATCGCAGGTGCTCGCCACGCCGATGTTCTTGTTGAAGCCGCTGCAGAGAGATTGCTGGTCTTGGCATTGCGAGGACTTGAAAGTCGTGAGCAGATTCAATTAGCAGGCCCGCCGCAACGAGTGATTGAAGTGCGTGCAATTCCACTGACTGATGGCGGAGCAATTGCAATCATGGATGATGTCACCGAAAGGTGGCGCATTGACCAGGTGCGTACGGACTTTGTTGCAAATGTCAGCCATGAACTCAAAACTCCGATTGGTGCAATTTCGGTGTTGGCTGAGACCATTGAAGGTGAAACCG
>CAIZMV010000218.1 GCA_903934195.1 uncultured Acidimicrobiaceae bacterium
CATGTCGCGCACAATTGACGACTTACTTGAATTGTCACGAATCGAACTTGGCGGCGAGATGCTGACAGCAGATATCGATATGGCCGATGTAGCTGCAGAAGCTATTGAGCGTGTTAGCGCTATCGCTATGCGCAAAGGTGTTCCCTTGTTGCTGAAATCTGAGAAGGAAATCGCAATAGTTTCCGGTGATTTCTTTCAGTTGGTGTCAGCTGTTGCGAACCTGGTGGAGAACGCAGTGAAGTACAGCGATCAGACTCATCAGGTTGATGTTCGCGTTGTCACCGCTGACACCACCGTGTCTGTGGAAGTGGAAGACAGGGGCATTGGAATTCCTGCAGACAGCATTGACCGCATTTTTGAACGCTTCTATCGGGTCGATAGGGCCCGCAACAGGGCCACCGGCGGCACAGGCCTCGGGCTCTCAATTGTGCGCCATGTGGCCACCAATCATGGCGGGGAGGTGAACGTACGGTCTCGGGAAGGTGAAGGTTCGACGTTTATTCTCCAGATACCTCGTGTTTTGAGGTCAGTATGAGCCACTATGGGAGTGCATGGTGAACGCACGGACAGCAACAGGTATCCCAACGGTGTTGGTAGTAGAAGATGAAGAGTCATTCATTGAGGCGTTGCAAGTCGGTTTAAAGCGTGAAGGGTTCCGCGTAGAGGTTGCACGTGATGGTTTGCAGGCTCTTGAAATGTTCGATCTTGTTCAGCCAGACCTTGTTTTGCTTGATGTCATGCTGCCAAAAATGTCTGGCATTGATGTGTGTCGTCAACTACGCAAGAAGACCACAACTCCGATCATCATGGTGACTGCAAAAGGTGCCGAGATTGACACGGTTGTTGGTCTTGAAGTCGGTGCAGATGATTACGTAACAAAGCCGTATCGCCTTCGTGAATTAACTGCACGTATGCGAGCCGTCATGCGTCGCGTGCCAAATGATCGTGGCGGTGAGCTGTCAGGTGCATCTATTGAAGTCGGCGATGTGGCCCTCGACCCTGATCAACATGAAGTGATTATTCGCGGAGAAGCACAAGCATTGCCTCTGAAAGAATTTGAACTGCTTCATATCTTGCTCGCAAATGCAGGACGAGTATTGCCACGCGAAACACTGATTGACCGTGTGTGGGGCAGTGACTACGTGGGTGATACGAAGACCCTCGATGTCCATGTCAAGCGGTTACGTTCAAAAATTGAAGATGATCCGGCTAATCCGACACGCATTGTCACCATTCGTGGTCTCGGATACAAGTACGACAAACAACGTACGGCGTAGTATCGCTGCGTGGTCACGCGGCGCAAAACTAAACCTTTAGAGAACGGCGGTCTGCCTCCCGTCACTCCTTTTCAGAGGTTGTCGCGCACTCACTCGCTCATGGTGGCTGGCGAAACATCCATGACGTTGGCGCTCGCAGATTCGCTCTTTTTGTCAATTAGCCCCGACGCGGCTCGAACCAAAGTGATTTTGTTTCTTGCGGTCAGTATGGCTCCCTTTGCAATTGTGGCGCCGTTCGTAGGGCCCCTCGTTGATCGGATGCGCGGTGGGCAACGCATGGTGGTGTTGATGGTTGCCATATTGCGCGCGCTTGTACTGATTGGCATGATGCGTTCGCTTGATTCGCTGGCGCTTTTCCCATTGGCATTTGCGTCACTTGTGCTTGCCAAGACATATTCGATTGCAAAATCGTCATTGGTGCCCACCACGATTTCTGACCCTGATGGTTTGGTGACTGCAAATAGCAAACTTGGCCAGATTGCAGGCATTACTGGCTTTGTTGTTGTCGTACCGGTTGGTCTTTTGCAATTCCTTAGTTCTCAAGCAGCTCTTGGCTTTGGGGTTCTTGCATTTCTTGCTGCGGCACTTAATGCAAACCGCTTACCGAAAAGCGTGGTTGCAGCAACTCCAGCAGATGCCTTAGAGACAGAAGAACTGCATTCTGACAGCGTTGTAGCAGCAGCAAATGCAATGCGAGTCTTGCGTGGAGTAGTCGGATTCATGTTCTTTCATTTGGCGTTCTGGTTGCGTC